>WBUW01000330.1 GCA_008933495.1 Pseudorhodoplanes sp. | reverse complement strand
ATCGGGGTCTCTTAATGGTGGTGTGCGCGCTGGAGAGCGCCTGCAAGGTCCTGGCGAATCCGGTCGAACGGCAGCGACAATGCCGCGCGCCGCCCGACCAGCACATAATCATGGCCGGCGCGGAAAGCCTGCGCGTCGGACAGCCGCACGATTTCGCGCAGCCGTCGGCGAACGCGGTTGCGCTCGACGGCATTGCCGACCTTTTTCGAAACGGTGAATCCGATCCGCGGCGCGCCGCCGGCGGGGCGTCGCTTGGTTTGCAGCAGGAAGCCCGCAGCCGGGATTTTGGCTCCGGTTGCGGTGCTGAGAAAATCTGCGCGTTGCCTCAGTCGCTCCATCGGGACGGGCAGGCATCGACCTGCCTTGTGATCTGCCGCGGGCTCAGGCGGACAGGCGCTTGCGGCCGCGCGCGCGGCGCGCCGCGACCACCCTGCGGCCGCCTTTGGTCGCCATGCGGGCGCGGAAACCGTGACGGCGCTTGCGCACGAGTTTGCTCGGTTGATAGGTCCGCTTCACGGGTCTTCTCCGCTGGGCTGGGATGCCGGCTGATCGGGATAGGATGCGCCGGGCGGGTCCTGTTTGACGGCACGCCGTCGGCGCATAAGTCCCGCGGCTTATAAGGGAGAGGGGCCTGACCCGTCAATGCGAGCCTCGCCCGACGCGCTTTGCGCCCCGCGCGCGCCGCCAGCCGGCGCCGGTCGTTCCTTAACGCGCAATTGATCACGATTGCGGTCAAAAACGGGTGACGCGACGCGAGAAGGGCCTGTTCCCGGTGTAAGGAAAGTCACGAATGCCATAGCCGGATTGCCAGTGACTGAAATCGACAAAGCCGCCACGTCCGGCCCGGCCAATCCGGCCCCGCCGGACCCGCGCCCCTGGCTCCGGCGCGCGCTGCCCCTGGCCGGGCTCATTTGTGTCGCCGCCCTCGTTTTTGGAATGGGCTGGCATCGGCAAATCGCGCCTGAAAATCTGGTGCAGCATCGCGAGGCGATTATCGCGTTCGTGGAGGCAAACAGGCTTGCCGCGGTTGGCATTTTCATGGCGGTCTATGTGGTCGCTGTCTCGCTCTCTTTGCCCGGGTCATGGTTTCTGACGATCGGTGGGGGATTTCTGTTCGGCACCTTGGCCGGCGGCGGCGCGGCGGCCATTGCAGCGACCATCGGCGCCACGATCATTTTCCTGATCGCCCGCAGCGCAGTCGGCGAGCATCTGGTCGGTCGCGCAGGTCCGACGGCGGAGAAGCTGGCGCAGGGATTCCGCGACAATGCCTTCAGCTATCTGCTCTTTCTGCGCCTGGTGCCGGCCTTTCCGTTTTTTCTGGTCAATCTGGTGCCGGCTGTCGCGGGCGTTCGGCTGCGCACCTTTGTTGCAGCGACCGCAATCGGGATTTTGCCGGCGACCTACGCGTTTGCCTTTTTCGGCACCGGGCTTGACGCCGCCATGGCCGAACCGGTGGCCGCCTATCGGGCCTGTCTGGCGCAGGGGCGGACGGATTGCCAGCTCGATTTCGGGGTGCGCAATGTGCTGCAACCGAAGCTGTTGATCGCGCTTCTCGGACTTTGCGTGGTGGCGCTCGCGCCCATTGCCGTCAAGCTCTGGGCTGGCCGCAAACCGCGCACATGACGCATGACGGCCGCGCGAGAAAGGTGACGTGATGGGCGACGCGCTCAAGCCCGACATTTGCGTGATCGGAGCCGGATCGGGCGGCTTGTCGGTTGCCGCCGCGGCAGCCGCCTTCGGCGTACCGGCGGTGCTGGTCGAGAAGCACAGGATGGGCGGCGACTGCCTGAATGCCGGCTGCATCCCCTCCAAAGCGCTGATCGCCGCCGCCCGGCGCGCGCATCTGGCGCGGACCGGTGGCGCGTTCGGCGTCGAGGCGCCCGTGACGGTCGATTTCGCCAAGGTGCATGCGCATGTGCATGGTGTCATCGCCGCCATCGCGCCGAACGATTCGGTGGAGCGCTTTACCGGGCTCGGCGTTCGGGTCATCAAGGGCGAGGCGCGCTTTCGCGATCGGGAAACGGTCGTCGTCGGCGACGCGACGATTCGGGCGCGGCGTTTTGTCATTGCGACCGGCTCAAAGCCGGCGGTGCCGCCGATCCCGGGGCTCGACCGGCTGCCCTACCTCACCAACGAGACGGTGTTCGACCTCACCGAATGCCCGCGCCATCTGCTGGTCATCGGCGCGGGGCCGATCGGTCTCGAGCTCGCGCAGGCATTCCGGCGGCTCGGTGCGCAGGTCACCGTTCTGGAGGCCGCCGTGCCGCTCGCAAAGGACGATCCCGAGTGCACCGCCGTCGTTCTTAACCGGTTGGCCTGCGAGCAGGTCGATATTCGCGCCGGCGTCACCGTGGCGCGCATGGACACGGCGCGAGCCGGAATCAGGGCCGTGCTGAAGACGGCGGCCGGCGAAGAAGCGATCGACGCCAGCCATGTCCTGGTCGCGGCCGGCCGGCGTCCGGTCGTTGAAGACCTCGGGCTCGAGGCTGCCGGCATCCGCCTCGGGCGTATCGGTATTGTCGTCGACAAGGGCCTGCGCACGACCAACCGTCGCGTCTATGCCATCGGCGACGTGGCGGGCGGGCCGCAATTCACCCACGCCGCCAATTATCATGCCGGCCTGGTGATCCGGAATGCGCTGTTTCGCCTGCCGGTCTCCGCCGACGACGGCCTGATCCCGCACGTGACCTTCACCGATCCGGAACTGGCCCATGCCGGCCTGACCGAGGCGCAGGCGCGCGCGCGCCATGGCGCGGTCCGGGTAGCGCGCTGGCCGTATCGCGAAAACGATCGCGCGCAGGCCGAGCGCGAGACGCACGGTCACATCAAGGTCGTGATGAATGCGCGCGGCCGGATCCTGGGGGCGACCATCGTGGGGGCGGAAGCGGGCGAACTGATTTCGACATGGGCACTCGCGGTTGCGCGGCGGATGAATATTCGTGCCATGACCGGTGTTGTCGTTTCATATCCCACGCGGGCGGAGATCGGAAAGCGTGCCGCCATCGACCTCTTCGCCCGCCGTTTGACGAGTCCGCTTGTGCGACGCATCATTGGTTGGCTTCGCCGCTTCGGCTGATATGTGATGAACGAAAAGGTCGATACGGTACGCCGCCTTGGACTCCGGACCGGTCAGCCGGGCTTGTCGGGCAAATTGCTCGCGCTGACGATCCTGTTCGTCATGCTGGCGGAAGTCCTGATCTATGTGCCCTCGATCGCGAATTTCCGGTTGAACTGGCTGAACGACCGGTTGGCCGCGGCGCATACGGCGGCGCTGGTCCTCGACGCAGCACCAAGCGGGATGGTTCCCGAAGAACTCGCGCGCCAGATTCTGGGCAGCATCGGCGCCCATGCGGTCGCCATGAAGATGGGCCAGCAGCGCCGTATGCTGGCCGCCACCCAGATGTCGCCGCAGATTCACCGCGAGATCGACATGCGCGATGTCCGCTGGTTCAATGCCATACGCGGCGCTTTTCACGCGCTGTCCGACAAGGACGATTGCATCCTGCTCGTGATCGGGCCGGCGCCGCGCGGCGGAGAATTCATCGAGATCGTCATCGACAACGCGCCGCTCCAGAAGGCGATGTTCCGGTTCTCGTGGAACATCCTTTTCCTCTCGCTGATCATTTCCGCCATCACGGCGGCGCTCGTCTATTTCGCTTTGCATTACATGTTCGTGCGCCCGATGCGGCGCATCACCGAGAACATCACGCAATTCCGCGGCGACCCGGAAAACCCGGCACGCGTGCTCATTGCCTCGCGCCGCGTCGACGAGATCGGGATGATCGAGCGCGAGCTGGCCGCCATGCAGTGCGACCTGGCTTCCCTGCTCAACCAGAAGAGCCGGCTGGCGGCGCTCGGACTGGCGGTTTCGAAAATCAATCACGACCTGCGCAACATGCTCGCTTCGGCGCAGCTTTTGTCCGACCAGTTGTCGGGACTGCCCGACCCGCGCGTGCAGCATTTCGCGCCCAAACTGATGCGCGCGCTCGAGCGCGCGATCGTGTTTTGCCAGTCCACGCTCTCCTATGGACGTGCGCAGGAGCAGCCGCCGGACCGCAAGGCAGTCGCGTTCGACGAACTGGTCGGCGAAGTGCGCGAAACCCTGGGCCTTGCCGGCGAAAGCGCGAT
>WBUW01000329.1 GCA_008933495.1 Pseudorhodoplanes sp. | reverse complement strand
TTGCAGCGCGGCGATGTCGGCCGGCTTCGGCCGCGTCGCTTCGAGCGAATAGCCGGACAGGAAGGCGGCGATGCGCGCGCGCGCGGCGTCGTCGGCGGGCAGCGCGGCCGCCGGATCGAGGGCGGGTGCGGCGGCAATCATTCGCGCCGCCTCGAAATCACGTAGGACTCGTCGTTGAACCACAGCCCGTTATGCTCGCGCAGCACCGCGCGGGTGGCGTCGATGTAGCGGCCGTCCTTGACCACCTCGTTGAGCCGGTCGTCTTCCACCTGCGCGACATAGATTGCCGCGTTCCAGGCCGCGAGCGCGGTCGAGGTACCGATCGAGCCGGTGACTTCGCTCGGCAGCGTGTGCATCTGGTACTGGAAGATCGAGCGGTTGTCGGCATAGGTGTTGAAGTTGAGGTCGCGCGCGGCCGGCCCGAGCGCGCGCTTGACCTCGCGCAGGATCATGTGCCGGTCGTGCTGGAACGGATTGTCGCCCGGCCAGACCTTGTTGATGATGTCGACGCCGGGATCGCGGCCGTGCGAATGGATGGCGATCAGCCGGCCGCCGGGGCCGAGCGCGCGCGCCAGCGGGGCGATCACCTTGCCGGCCTTGAACTCGACCGGGGCGCGCAGCCGGTAGGGCTGCGAGGCGATGACCAGATCGAAATCGGCGCTCGCCTGGCCGCGCTTGGGGATGACCGGATCGAGCATGAACTTGTGGTCCTGCCGGTAGAGCACCAGCACCACCGGGCGTTCATAGATCGGGTTGCCGGTCTTGGCGCTGACGCCGGCTTTCCAGTTTTCCGACAGGAAGTCCTGCAGCCCGGTGATCTGCTCCTCGAAATCGTGGGCGGTGTTGCCGGTGAGCGCGACCTCGTTCCAGGCCAGGCTGCCGGCGGCGGCCGGCGACTTCACCGTCAGCCAGGGCGCTTCCGAATAATACATGTTGGTGAGCACCAGCACGGTGCCGGGATGCTCGAAGAAGCGGTCGGGCATCTTTTCGAGCGTGAGGCGGATGTCCTCGAGGCTGATTTCCTTGCCCGAGATATAGAACGGCATGTTCGGATAGCGGTGGTGCATGGCGCGCATCACCCGCGTGAGCACGGTGCCGTCGCCCATGCCGGCATCGAACACGCGCACCGCCGGCGGACGCGGATGGATGTTGGCGAGTTCGAGCGAAACGCGGTTCGCCACCACCCACTTCTCGGAGCAGGTGTTCACGAACAGCAGATATTTCTGGCGGTTGTCGAAGAAGCGGAAATTGCGCTGCGGATCCATGCCGGCGGCGGTGGAGGCAACCGGGCGCAGCGCCGGCGCGCTGGCGCCGTTCTGCGGAGCGTGCGGCAGCGCGCGCTGAATGACCATGGGACGGATGCTTTCCTTGCCCGCGTTCGAGTTCATGAATGTGCGGATGCGGTCGAGCGTCTCGGTGGTGATGCGCCCGCCGTTGCGCAGCCGGCTGGTCAGCTTGCCGTCATTGACCGCGCGGCGGCCGAAGGTGGATTCGGCAAGGCCGGACTGGCGGCAGTAATCGGAGATTTCCTGGAGCAGATCCTGTGCGTTCATCGCACACTCATCCCTTGGGTTTCCTCGCTGGCCGCCCTTTGCGGGCGATCTCGTATGGCGAAATCGAACGCCGGAAGGGCCGCCCGGTCAACCACAAAACGGCCCACCCTGTTAGTGGGCAATGATATGGGCCAAATCCCACTACAGTATATGCTGATAAATATAGGTTTTTGACGATTTGCCCACTCCACTGATCGCGGATATGTGCGCTCTTTGGGGCATGAACAGAAAATCGTGGGATTTTGCCCACTATCGGGGCGTGCACCATCCGCAGCGCCGACCGATCCGGCCGGCGGCGAGGGGAGGCGGAGCGCCGCGCGGCGCGTCAGCCTTTACTGTCGCCGCATCGCTTTTCGCGATGCGGCCGCCTCGCGGCGCTCCGCCTGCGGCGTCTTTACTCCGGCATCGGGCCGCGCTTTCCGGGGAGCCCCGCAGGCCCCGTTCCGGTCAGCCAGCTCCTGGCGGGAGGCCGTAGTGCCTCCGGGCGGAGCCCCGATGCAGCCCGGGTGCGCGGCCGACGAAGCCTGCGCGCGTGGGCGCCGCACCTGCCTCCGTCAGACTGGCGTCACCGGTCGACGCCCCTTGCCGAGGAAGGTGATAGGAATATAGTCAGTATAGGAATTTTGTCAAGGGCGATTTGGGTGCGGAATGACACTCATTTCGAAAATAAAACTTGATCAAAGGAATATTATCCTATAGTCAGAATTGACTGAGGGGACCTCATGACGGACATCGCCATACTTCAAAGAGAAATCAGACGTCTGAAATACCAAGCCGCCGGATTAGCATTCGAACAAACACTCCGGCAGTTGTCGTCCGATCCAAGCACTAAGTACGATCCCGATCAGCCGCGTGTTCCCATGGGTAATCCGGATGGCGGCCAATGGACGGCAGCAAACAGAAGCGAGAGCGATCCTGTCGAGGACTACATCAGCAGGCAGAATGAAGAGGTTCCGTATTCGGACGAAATTTCTTCAGCACGTAGAATCTCACCCGCATTGGAGGCTCGATGCGAACAGCAGCGAATTAAAGACGAGTTTCAATGCCGAATGGTTGGGCTAAGAGCCTGTTGGGCGCAGGCGGCGTTGCGCTACGCAAACTGTCTTCGAGATTTGCCGATTCCTCCTTTGAATTATTGAGGGCGAAATGATTGCGGCACGGCGCACCCTGAAATGGCGGGACGGCGATCGCCTCATCGAGATCCCCATCCGGATCTTTGTGCCGGAGCGGGCAGCCGACGGCACCTGGTTCTGCCGCTATGAGGTCGGCTGGCCCGAAGGCGTTCGGCAGTCGCGCGCCGGAGGCGTCGACTCGGCGCAGGCGCTTTTGCTTGCGATGCAGATGATTGGCAGCGAGATTTATACGAGCGGCTATCACAAGTCGGGCAACCTGTTTCTGGATGCGTCCGGCCGCGGATACGGATTTCCCGTGCCGGCGACGCTGCGCGATCTGCTGCAAGGTGACGACAGGATCGACGCCGGCGTCGTTTGACCTTTCTCGTCGCAAGATGCGTCCGCGCCTTCATCCTTCGCGACGCGGGCTTCGGCCGCTCCTCAGGATGGGGCGGAGCGCCGCAGGCGCGCCTCGAAGGGCGACGGCCCCGCATTCTCCGGCCGTCATCCTTCGCGGCTCGCTTCGCTCGCACCTCTGGATGATGGGGAGAGTCATGCGCAAGGGTGACGGGCCGAAACCGGCGCGCTAATGAATGGACGCGCGTATGCACGCAAGCATCGATGCCCGAATGCCGTCCCCGGACCGGATTACGGATTACGGTGACAGGGATTACGGTGGATTACGGTGACAGGATTACGGATTACGGGATTACGGGAGATTACGGTGACAGTGCATTCAATAGCTCGCCTTGCGTTTCATCCGCCTTCGCCCTTGGCTTCGGTCCGCGCTTGCCCGGCTTGAGGCGGCGTTTGGTGGCGCGCTCGATGCGGGCGAGGAAGCGATCGTCGCCGAGCGGCCGGCCGATGCTCTCAGCGGCGCGCAGGCGGTCGAACAGTTCCGCCTGCGACTCGTCGTCGAGCAGGTCGGCGAAACGGGGAAAGCGGTCGCGGACGGGGGCGAGCGCCGTCACCCCATCGGGCTTGCCGGACAGATGCGCGCGCGTGCTCGACCAGCGCCAGTCACGCGCCCGCTCGGCCAAACGCGCCCGCACCGGATTGAGCGACACATAGCGCAGCGCCGCGGCAAGATGTGTCTCGTCCATGACCGCGGCGCCGAAGCGGCCCTGCCAGAAATGGCCGGTGCGCCTGCGCCGCGCATGGATGACGCCGGCATAGCGGCGATGCACGGCGGCAAGCGCCCGGCGCAGGCCGTCGGCATCCGACGGCACCAGGATGAGATGCACGTGATTGGGCATCAGGCACCACGCCCAGATTTCGACATCGGCGGCGCGGCAAGCTTCCGCGAGCAGGTCGCGATAGAGCGCATAGTCGGCGTCGCCAAAGAAGGTGCGCGCGCGGCCGTTGCCGCGCTGGGTGACGTGGTGCGGGTGACCGGGAACGACGACGCGGGCGAGACGGGCCATGCGGTGTATGATGGCATGGGCTGCGGTAGAGTCAATTAAGTGCACTGTCACCGTAATCC
>WBUW01000328.1 GCA_008933495.1 Pseudorhodoplanes sp. | reverse complement strand
GGTCTAAAGAGCGCGCGCGCGCGAGAGACCCTTCGGTCGGCGCCGCCCCAAGGACGCGCATCGGCGCGCCCTTTTTTTGTGCCCGGCAACGCGCCTTGCCGCGGCAAAATCTGCGAGCCGAATGCCCAAACGAACCGACATCCACTCGATCCTGATCATCGGCGCGGGGCCCATTGTCATCGGCCAGGCCTGCGAGTTCGATTATTCCGGCACCCAGGCCTGCAAGGCGCTCCGGCAAGAGGGCTACCGGATCGTGCTGGTCAACTCGAACCCGGCGACGATCATGACCGATCCCGATCTCGCCGACGCGACCTATATCGAGCCGATCACGCCTGAAATCGTCGCCAAGATCATCGCGAAGGAGCGCCCGGACGCGCTGCTGCCAACCATGGGCGGACAGACCGCGCTCAATTGCGCGCTCTCGCTCAAGAAGATGGGCGTGCTCGACCAGTTCAACGTGCAGATGATCGGCGCCACCGCCGAGGCCATCGACAAGGCGGAAGACCGCGAGCTGTTCCGCGAGGCGATGACCAGGATCGGCCTCGAAACGCCGAAATCCGCGCTCGCCAACGCCTCCGCGCTCAAACGCGCCGACCGCGACAAGTACGCCGCCGAGATCGCCGCCATCAAGGCGCGCAAATTGCCGGCGGCGGAGGAGGCGCGCGCGCGCGCCGCCTTCGAGGCGGGCTGGGCGGCAGGCGAGCCCGAGCGCAAGAAACGCTATATCGCGCGCGGCCTGATCGAGGCGCTGGAAGCGCTCTCCGAAATCGGGCTGCCGGCGATCATCCGCCCGTCCTTCACGCTGGCGGGGACCGGCGGCGGCATCGCCTATACGCGCGAGGAGTTTCTCGACATCATCGAGCGCGGGCTCGACGCCTCCCCCACCACCGAAGTGCTGATCGAGGAATCGGTGCTCGGCTGGAAGGAATTCGAGATGGAGGTGGTGCGCGACAAGGCCGACAATTGCATCATCGTCTGCTCGATCGAGAACGTCGACCCGATGGGCGTGCATACCGGCGACTCGATCACCATCGCCCCGGCGCTGACGCTGACCGACAAGGAATACCAGATCATGCGCGACGCCTCGATCGCGGTGCTGCGCGAGATCGGGGTGGAGACCGGCGGCTCGAACGTGCAGTTCGCGGTCAATCCGGTCGACGGGCGGCTGGTCGTCATCGAGATGAATCCGCGCGTCTCGCGCTCCTCCGCGCTCGCCTCCAAGGCGACCGGCTTTCCGATCGCCAAGGTCGCCGCCAAGCTCGCGGTCGGCTACACGCTCGACGAGATCGCCAACGACATAACCGGCGGCGCCACGCCGGCCTCGTTCGAGCCGACGATCGATTATGTCGTCACCAAGGTTCCGCGCTTTGCGTTCGAGAAATTCCCCGGCGCCGAGCCGCTGCTCACCACGTCGATGAAATCGGTCGGCGAGGCGATGGCGATCGGCCGCACCTTCCAGGAAAGCCTGCAGAAGGCGCTGCGCTCGCTGGAGACCGGCCTCACCGGCCTCGACGAGATCGCGATCGAGGGCCTCGGCCAGGGCGACGACAAGAACGCCATCCGCGCCGCGCTCGGCACGCCGACGCCCGAGCGTCTCCTCAACGTCGCGCAGGCGATGCGGCTTGGCATCGGCGACGACCAGATCCATGCCTCGTGCAGGATCGATCCGTGGTTCCTGGCGCAGATCCGCGGCATCGTCGAGATGGAAGAGACGATCCGCAGGCGCGGCCTGCCGTCGACGGCCGGCGCGCTGCGCCGGCTCAAGGCCATGGGATTTTCCGATGCGCGGCTGGCGACGCTGACCGGCCACAGCGAAAGCGAGGTGCGCGCGCAGCGCCACGCGCTCGAAGTGCGGCCGGTGTTCAAGCGCATCGATACCTGCGCGGCCGAATTCGCTTCGCCGACCGCCTACATGTATTCCACCTACGCGCAGCCCTTTGCCGGCGCCGCCGCCAACGAGGCGCAGCCCTCGGACCGGAAGAAGGTCGTGATCCTCGGCGGCGGGCCGAACCGCATCGGACAGGGCATCGAGTTCGACTATTGCTGCTGTCACGCCTGCTTTGCGCTCAAGGATGCCGGTTACGAGACCATCATGGTCAACTGCAACCCGGAGACGGTGTCGACCGACTACGACACCTCGGACCGGCTCTATTTCGAGCCGCTCACCGCCGAGGACGTGCTCGAAATCATCGACATCGAGCGCTCGAACGGAACGCTGCACGGCGTCGTGGTGCAGTTCGGCGGCCAGACGCCGCTCAAGCTCGCCCATCCGCTGGAACAGGCGAGCGTGCCGATTCTGGGCACCTCGCCCGACGCCATCGATCTCGCCGAGGACCGCGACCGCTTCAAGCGGCTGCTCAATCAGATCAGGCTGCGTCAGCCCGACAACGGCATCGCCTATTCGGTCGAGCAGGCGCGCATCGTCGCCGGCCAGCTCGGCTTCCCGCTGGTGGTGCGCCCCTCCTATGTGCTGGGCGGACGCGCGATGCAGATCATCCGCGAGGAAGGCCAGCTCGGCGACTATCTGCTCGAGACCCTGCCGGGCCTGGTGCCGCCGGACGTGAAAGCGCGCTATCCGAACGACAAGACCGGACAGATCAACACCGTGCTCGGCAAGAACCCGCTCTTGTTCGACCGCTACCTGTCGGACGCCATCGAGGTCGATGTCGATTGTCTGGCCGACGGCAGCGACGTGTTCATCGCCGGCATCCTGGAGCATATCGAGGAGGCCGGCATCCATTCCGGCGATTCCGCCTGCGCCATCCCGCCGCATTCGCTCGACGCAGACACGATCGCGGAGCTGGGACGCCAGACCCGCGCGCTCGCGCTTGCGCTGAAGGTCGGCGGGCTGATGAACGTGCAATACGCGATCAAGGGCAAGGACATCTATGTCCTGGAGGTCAATCCGCGCGCCTCGCGCACGGTGCCGTTCGTCGCCAAGGCGGTCGGCCTGCCGGTCGCCAAGATCGCCGCCCGCATCATGGCCGGCGAGACGCTCGCGAGCTTTGACCTCAAGCCCGCCCGCATCAGCCATATCGGGGTCAAGGAAGCCGTCTTCCCGTTCGCCCGCTTCCCCGGCGTCGATACCGTGCTCGGCCCGGAGATGAAATCGACCGGCGAGGTCATGGGTATCGACCAGAGCTTCGCGATCGCCTTCGCCAAGAGCCAGATCGGCGGCGGCTCGCGCCTGCCCAAGAGCGGGACGGTGTTCGTCTCGGTGCGCGACGCCGACAAGGCGCGCATCGTGGACGCCCTGCGGCTCCTGGTCGACCTCGGATTCAAGGTGATCGCAACCTCGGGAACCCAGCGTTACCTCAACGAACAGGGCATCCCGGCGATCAAGATCAACAAGGTCCTGGAGGGTCGCCCGCATATCGTCGACGCCATCAAGAACGGCGGCGTCCAGCTGGTTTTCAACACCACCGAGGGGGCGACCGCGCTGGCCGACAGCCGCTCGCTGCGCGCCGCCGCCCTCTTGCATAAAGTCCCCTACTACACCACTCTTTCCGGAGCCGTCGCGGCGGCGCAAGGAATTAAAGCCTATCTCGCGGGCGACCTCGAGGTACGCACGTTGCAAAGCTATTTCGGCGGCCAGGTTTAGTCTGAAGGCCCGGCCTCCGGCGGCGGCGGTGAATTTTGGACAAGAGTTCGGTCGCGTGCCGTCACTTCCCGTCGGCGTGCGATCCGGATTTTTGTCTCTTTCCCCCTGCAGGGTGCCCGCACCCGGCAGGGTACAGGACGGATGGACGATGGAAAAGATTCCGATGACCGCGGCGGGCTATGCCGTGCTCGAAGCCGAGTTGAAGCATTGTCAGCAGGTCGAACGGCCCCGCATCATTCAGCAGATTGCCGACGCGCGCACGCATGGCGACCTTTCGGAGAACGCCGAGTATCACGCCGCCAAGGAAGCGCAGTCGCACAACGAGGGTCGCATCGCCGAGCTCGAAGACAAGCTCGCGCGCGCGGAAATCATCGACGTCTCGAAGCTGTCGGGCGACACCATCAAGTTCGGCGCGACCGTGACCCTGATCGACGAGGACACCGACGAGAAGCGGGTCTGGCAGATCGTCGGCGAGCCGGAGGCGGACGCCAAATCCGGCCGCATCTCGATCACCTCGCCGCTTGCGCGCGCGCTGATCGGCAAGAGCAAGGGGGCCTCCGTCGAAGTGGTCACGCCGGGC
>WBUW01000327.1 GCA_008933495.1 Pseudorhodoplanes sp. | reverse complement strand
GCCCGCATCATCGATCAGTTGCGCGGTGCCTATGCGCGTCTGCACGGCGAACAGGCGCGTGCCGCGGCGCTGCAGACGCTGGAGGGCCAGAGCAACCAGATCGAGGTCCTGCGGAATCAGATCAAGCTGGTCGCCCAAGGCGAGTCGCAGCGCGCCATCGTTATTGCGCAATTGCAGGCCGAGCAGCAGCTCCGCCAGAAGGGGATCGATCTCGCCAGCGCCGAGGGCCAGGCCATCATTGCCAATGCGGCTGCAATCGAGCGGCTGAACCAGTCGCTCGCCCAATCGCAGTCCGCGATGCAGGCCCTGCAGGGCATGACCGACGCGGCGTTCAACAGGTTCTCGACGCTCATTGCCGAAGGCAAGACCGACTGGAAATCCTGGGCCGACGCCGGCCGCGCGGCCATTGCCGACATCGAGAAGGAGATTCTCAAGCTTGCCGTCCTCAATCCGCTCAAGAACTTCCTGTTCGGGACCAACCTCGGCACGCTCAACAATGTCGGCGGGATCCTGGGCAACCTGTTCGGCGGCTCTTTCAGCGGCGGTGCAGGGCTGGGACCGGCCATTGCGGCGGCGCGCTTGTTCGGCTCGCCAATCTATCATGCAGGCGCAATTGCAGGAAATTCAGCACCCACCCGTCTCGTTCCCCGCGATCTGTTCCGGACGGCACCGCGCTTTCACGACGGCGCGTTTCTGAAGCCCGACGAGGTGCCTGCGATCCTGCAACGCGGCGAGCGCGTTCTTTCGCGCGATGAGACGCGCCGTTATGCAGAGCGCGCGTCAAGCAGCGCCCAGCCCGTCATCAACGTGATGATCCAGACGCCGAACCCGGCAGCCTTCCAGGCGAGCCGGACGCAGATTGCGGCCGACCTTGCCCGCGCGGTGCGCATGGGGACGCGGGGAATGTGATCACCTCTTTGCGAGCGGGCCGGATCAAACGAGCGATGGCCTCACGACGCCGCACGCGCGCGCCGCGGACGCGACTCCTTGCGGTGCTTCTTGACCCACTTCTGCAGCACTTCGTCAATGCGCGTCTGCCAACCGGGGCCGGTGCCCCGGAAATGACGGAGCACCTGCGGCGAAAGGCGAATGTGTGTGTGCACCTTCGCATCGGGCTTCTTCGGCCGACCGCGCGGGCGCGTGAGTGTGCCTTGCGCTGGCTGCACGACTTTGCCGCCGACTGCGACCTCGGCGCGATTGAATTGATCTTGGGTCCACTCAGGCGCGTCGTCCGGGTCAACCCAGGCGCGCTTGGAACCGCGCTTTTTCGCGGGCATTGCATTTCCTCATCGAAATCACGTGGCGATCCGCGCCACGCGGGGTCCAGACCACCATGACCAGTCGCCGGCCGAGAACACCGTAAGTCTGATATCGAGGCTCGCCGTAGTCTTGTCGGTCATCGAGCAAGGTGAGGGTTGCTCCGGCGAACACTGCCGCGGCGTCCTCAAAATCCAAGCCCCGCTCGGCCAGCGTCCTTGCGCGTTTGGCGGGATCATAGGTCGTCCTCACGGAATTTATATGCCCACGAAAATTAGGCAAGTCAAGTTTTTGTGGGCACATAAATAGTACAAGCCCATGCCCCAGTCGTTCCTCGATATCTCGTTTCCGCCGTTCGTCGCGCGCGGCGCGACCGGCGGGCCGTCGTTCTCGACCAATGTCGCGGCCCTCGCCTCGGGGGCGGAGGAACGCAACATCCTGTGGGCGAACGCGCGGGGGAAATGGAACATCTCGACCGGCATCCGAACGCGCGAGCAGATGCTCGACGTGATTGCCTTCTTTCATGTCGTGAAGGGCCGCGCCTATTCGTTCCGCTTCAAGGACTGGAACGATTATGCCGCGACCGATCAGCTGATGGTCGAGGTGACGCCCACGGTCTGGCAATTGGTCAAGCGCTACGCGATCGGCGGGTTCGAGCACGTCCGCACCATCGCCAAGCCGGTCGCCGGCACGGTCGCGGTCAAGGTCGGCGGGGTGCCGACCACCCCGTCCGGCATCGACCACCTGACCGGACGCGTGACATTCGCTTCTCCGCCGTCCTCGGCTCCCACGGCCAGCTTCGAGTTCGACGTGCCGGTGCGGTTCGATACCGACCATCTGCCGGTACAGGCGCAAGCCTTCGACCAGCAGGTGGTCTCCCAGATCGACTTGATCGAAGTCCGAGAGTGAGCGATGCGCGATCTGACCGCCTCCATGCAGGAGAAGCTCGCGAGCGGGCTAACCACCTTCTGCCATTGCTGGCTGCTAGAGCGCACCGACGGCGTGAAGCTCGGCTTCACCGATCATGACGAGAATCTCTCATTCGATGGCCTGACCTACGAGGCGCTCGCCGGCATGACCGCCTCGGCGGTGACGCAGACGCTCTCGCTCAACGTCGACACCATGGACATCGCCGGCGCACTGCAGAGCAATCACCTCAACGAGGCCGATCTTGCGGCCGGGCTCTACGACAACGCGGCGCTTACGCTCTATCTCGTCGACTGGACCGACGTGGCCGACCGCGACATCGTCTTTGCCGGCTCGGTCGGGGAGATTTCGCGGGGGCTCAATGCCTTCACCGCCGAGATGCGCGGCCTTTCGCACGCGCTCAACCAGGAGCGCGGGCGCATCTATCAGCGTTCCTGCGACGCCGATCTCGGCGACAGCCGGTGTACAGTCGATCTCAACGCACCGACCTACAAGGGCAGCGGCACCGTCGACGGCGTGAGCTCGAACCACATCTTCTCGGCGAGCGGGCTCGACGGCTTCGCCGACGGCTGGTTCACCGGCGGGAAACTCGTGTGGACGAGCGGCGCCAATGAGGGCGGGACAATAGAGGTCAAGACCCACGTCAACACCGGCGCCGAGGTGTCGTTTGAACTGTGGGAGTCGATGGCCTTCGACATTGCAACTGGCGACACATTCACGGTCACCGCGGGTTGCGACAAGAGCCTCGATACCTGCATTTTTAAGTTCAACAACATCGCAAACTTCCGCGGCTTCCCCTTCATTCCGGGCAACGACGCGGTCGTGGCCTATCCCAACACGGGCGATCGCAACGATGGCAAGTCAAGGATCGGCTGACGTCAGCCGCGCGGCCATCATCGCCGAGGCGCGCGCATGGATCGGCACGCCCTACCGCCACCAGGCCTCGCTCAAGGGCGCGGGCTGCGACTGCCTCGGTCTGATCCGCGGCGTCTACCGCGCCTTCTGCGGGCCCGAGAAGGAGCCGATCACGCCCTATTCGCCCTACTGGGCGGAGGAGACCGGGCAGGAAACGCTGCGCGATGCCGCGCGCCGGCACCTCACCGAGATCGACGCGGGGCCGTTGCGCGGCGGTGCGCCGCTCGATGTCGGCAACGTGATCCTCATTCGCGTGCGCGACCGCGGCCCAGCCAAACACGCCGCGATCACCGCGGGACCTGACGCAATCATCCACGCCTATGAGGGTCACGCGGTCGCCGAGGACGCACTGCCCGCCGCCTGGCGCCGGCGCATCGCCTATGCGTTCCGGTTTCCGGGCATTGCGGACTAGCCATGGCTTCGCTCGTGCTCACGGTTGCCGGTTATGCGGTCGGCGGCCCGATCGGCGCGCTCGTCGGCTCGTTTGCCGGGAGCTTCATCGACCGCAAGCTGTTCGCCCCTTCGCCCGCCAACATCGACAATATTCAGGAGGGCCCGCGGCTCACCGATCTTTTCGTCACCTCGGCGAGCGAAGGCGCACCCATCCTGCGCGTTATCGGTCGCATGCGGGTCAGTCCGCAGATCATCTGGGCGACCAACTTCCGTGAGGTGGTCGAGGTGTCGACGCAGACGCAGACGAGCTCCGGCGGCGGAGGCGGCAAAGGCGGCGGTGGAGGTGGCGGTGGCGGGCCCTCCACCGTCACCACCAAGACGACGACCTATCTCTATTTCGTGTCGTTCGCCTTGGGTCTCTGCGAGGGGCCGATCGTCGGCATCGGCGGCGTCTGGGCAGACGGCAAGCCGCTCGACATGTCGCAATACACCTTCCGGCTCTACAAGGGCGACGAGACGCAAGGACCCGATCCGAAAATCGCGGCGGTCGAGGGCTCGGGCCGCGTCCCCGGTTTCCGCGGACTGGCCTATCTCGTGTTCGAGGAGATGCCGCTCGAAAAATTCGGCAACCGCATCCCGCAGATCACGGTCGAGGTGATCCGCCGCCCGAGCGCGACCGGCACGCGGCTCGAAGACGT
>WBUW01000326.1 GCA_008933495.1 Pseudorhodoplanes sp. | reverse complement strand
TGGTGGGCGCACAAGGACTCGAACCTTGGACCCGCTGATTAAGAGTCAGCTGCTCTACCAACTGAGCTATGCGCCCACGCCACCAGGCAACGCCGGATCGCCCCGTCCCGGGCGGTAACATGTGCGCGTAAGGGAAGCGATCCGAGGCCGCACATCTACGGCAGAAGGCCCCGGATTCCAAGGGTCTGGCGGCAAAATTCCCGGCCGGTTCCGCGGCGGCGGGCGGGTAGGAGCGCACCGGGCATGATCGCGGCGCGCCAGGCTGCCAGCCGCACCGGGGCGGGCGCGGTCCGCGGGTTGGCCGCGGTGGCGCGGCCGAAAATTTTCCGGTGCATTATCAGCCCTTTAGTCGGCAAATGGGCGGTGGCTTTTTGCCGCTCGCCGACTATTCTTTGCCCGGTACGCCCCCGGCAATATCGGGTAGTATTCCAGCGATACCCAGGGCTTTTCCGTTCTCGTCGGCCGGGTCCGGGGAAAAAACCATGCTTCAGGGAGAGAAAGAAAATGGCATTGATCAAGCGAGGTCATCTGTTGACGGTCTCCGCGGCCGCACTTCTGGCCGCCGTCGCCGGCACGGCCGTGACGTCCGCCAACGCGCAGGAGCGCAAGTCGATCCGCTGGTCGACATCGAGCGTCGATTCCTACGGCTACAAGGTGGCCGCGCAGATGGTCAAAATCGCCGAGGAGGCGCTCGGCGGCGAGTACACGATCACCGTCAACCCCTATCCGTCGACGACCGGCGCCATGAAAGCAGCGATGGATGGCACCGGCGAGATCGGCTACACCGCCGACGTCGGCATGACCCAGCTCTATGAAGGCGAGGGCGGCTTCAAGAATTATGCGCCGGGCAAGGGCAAGCTGGTTCATACTTGGTACGCCTATCCGATGGAATCCTTCATGGCGGTGCCCGCCGAGAAGGCTGCCGAGTACAAGTGCCTGAAGGATCTGAGCGGCAAGCCGACCTTCTTCACGCCCGCCGGCTACATGAACTGGCTGAATTTCCAGCGCATGTACAAGGCGCTCGGCTACGACTTCAAGCATGTCCAGATCGACCCCAAGACCCAGGCCGACGCGCTCAAGGGCGGCACGATTGCGGGCTCCGTCGCCTATACGACCGCGGGCCGTTCGCTCGCGCCGTACTGGAAGGAAACCGAAGTGCGCATGGACGTGCGCGTGGTCAATCCGTGCCCGGATGAGGTCGAAAAGCTTAAAGCCAAGGGCCTGTCCATCACGCCGGTCAATCCGAAAGTGTTCGCCAAGGACGTCGGCGTGAAGGAAATCGAGGGCGTGCCGATCCTGTTCGGCTACAATATGCGTGTCGACATGCCCGAAGGCGTCGTCTACAAGCTCATCAGCGCGTTCTACAAGAACCGCGACGTACTGGCGAAGGCGGAGCCCGGCTTCACGCCGATGGCGAAGGACTTCATCGGCATGCAGGTGGCCGGCATCAAGGCCAATCCGGGCATTCCCGTGCATGCGGGCCTTGCCAAGTTCCTGAAGGAGCACAAGGCCTGGGACGACAAGTGGAAGATTGCCACCAGCGGCAGCTGATCGCTTGATGACTGAGGCGGGGCGGGAGCGGGCTTTAGGAGCCTGCGTCCGCCCCGCGCCTTGTTATATGATCGCGGCGGCGCGTTGCGAGCGAGGGGCTTGCGGCGGCGCGGCCAAGGCAGACGGACATTTCCGCAGAGCCGCCGCGGCGCGGTCATCATCCGATACAACAAAAAAATATTTGCACCGACAGGGGGGACGGTCATGACGGGCAGCCGAATCAAGAAACCATTCACGCTGAACAACCTGATCCTTGTGTTCGCGTTGATCCAGTTCATCTGGCTCGCATGGTACTTCTACACCGGGCGCGGCGGACCGCAGGAACTCGTCGCGCACGTTCTGCCGATCGCGCTGACGCTGCAAATCCTCTTCATGTACCGGGAAGGCTATCTCTACAAGTGGCTGCCGCCGCGCCTGAATGATCTCCTCATCGTCCTCTATCTCGCCATCTGCGCCTACGCCTTCTGGCATTTCTGGCGCGAATTCGAAGAGATCGCGATCTACCGGCAGGGCTCCTATACCCAGCAGGATTTCATCGTCGGCCTGCTGATGTTCCTCCTGGTCATGGAGCTGTCGCGGCTGGCACATCCGGTCCTGTTCTGGATCAACGTCGTTCTCGTCTTCTATACGCTGTGGGGCTATCTGAGCCCGCTCGACTTTTTCTGGCATCCCGGCACGTCGTTCTACCGGATCGTGACATCGAGCACGGTCGAGCTGTCGACCGGCATCTACGGCATCTACGGCCAGCTTGCGCTGACCCTGATTGCGGCCTTCCTCTTGCTCGCCGCCGCCGCGCGCGGATTCGGCGCGCAATCGGCGATGATCAACGTGATGCGCCGCCTGGCCGGCCGCTCCCGGCAGATGGTCCCGCAAACGGCCGTGATGGGCTCGCTCTCGGTCGGCATGATCAGCGGCAGCGGCTCGGCCAACGCGGTCGTCGTCGGCAGCATCACCATTCCGCTGATGAAGCGCTATGGCCTGCCGGGCACCGTCGCCGGCGCGGTGGAAACGGCCGCCTCGATGGGCGGTCTGCTGATGCCGCCGATGATGGGCGTCGGCGCATTCCTGATGTCGGAATTTCTCGGGGTTCCCTATTGGGACGTCGTCATCCGCGGATTCTCGCTGGCGTTTGTTTATTACGTGTCGCTGGCCTTCGCGGTTTACCTGATCTGTGCGCGTCTGCTTCCGCGCGATACCGTCGCGGCGCCGAGAGTCCCGTTTTACGACCAGATCAAAACCTCGATCTTCTTTCTGGCCGTTGCCTTCCTGATCGTGCTCATGGGCGTGTGGGGGATCGGCGAGTTGCTCGCCGCCATCTACACGGCCGGGTTCATGTTCGTGCTCCTGGCCGCGGCCTACCTGTATTTCAAGCACGTCCTGAAAGACCCGCTGGTGAAGGACGAAACGCTTACCGGCAACATCGTTCTCAGCCTCGAAACCCATGCGGACATGACGTCCTACCTGACCCTGCTGCTTGCAACGCTTGGCATCATGATCGGGTTGTTCACGGTCACCGGTTTCATCAACCGGATGGGCGCCATGCTGCTCGATCTCGGCGCCTGGAACATCATGGCGATGGTTTTCATGGCCTATATTTTCGGTTGGCTGGTCGGCGCCGGCCTGCCGCCGACCGCAACCTACATCATCGGCGCAGTCGTGATCGTGCAGCCGCTCGTTGCGCTGGGCGTCAATCCGTGGGTCGCGCATTTTTTCGTATTTCTGCTGTCGGTGTGGGGCGAGCTGTCGCCACCGACCTCGCTCACCGCTGCGGTCTCCGCCCGCATCGCCGACGCCTCCTTCATAGTCACGATGTGGGAAGCGCTGAAAATCTGTCTGCCGATCACCCTGATGACTTTTGCGATCTTCACCCGATCGGAAATGATCGTCACGCCGGGCTGGACGCAGATAACGAATACGCTTGCCGTCACGGTCGGAACCTGCGGCCTCGCCTATGCGATGTTCGGGCGCATCCACGTTAAGGCTGCAATCGACATCGCGATACGCTTAGCAATCGCGGCGCTGGCGGCATTCGTATTGTTCTATCCGAACGATGCGGCCGCGCTTGGCGTGGCCGTGCCGGTCCTGGTCGCGCTGGTATTCGGTCTGCGGCGCCACAGTATCATTGCCCCGCGCCGCGCACCGGCCGTGGCCAGCCACGATGAAGCCGCCAATCCGGACGAATTGGCCGCGCTTGTCAGCGAAGCCAAGCGAGAAGTCTGAAGCGGGATGACTTTTCCTTGAATCGTCATCCCGTTTTAGCTCTTTGTCGGAGCATGATCTTTTCCGAAAACCGCTTCGCACTTTTCGGGATCATGCTCGCAACGCAAGGGCCGCACAATCCGTGCGGCCCCTTTG
Source organism: Pseudorhodoplanes sp. (assembly GCA_008933495.1). Classification (GTDB taxonomy): domain Bacteria; phylum Pseudomonadota; class Alphaproteobacteria; order Rhizobiales; family Xanthobacteraceae; genus Pseudorhodoplanes. Next base: position 295 of record WBUW01000326.1, on the reverse strand, counting down.
TTCACGTGCTGCGTTGCGAAGCGGCTATTCGAAATGCTGAGCGACGCTGCCGAGGCCCATGGCGCGGGCGAGATGGATCGCGTCGCGGCGCTGGCCGTCGTCCAGCGTCTTGATCAGAGGCTGCGCCGCCGAAACCAGCCGCTTGATCGAGGAGGCGCTGAGTGCGAGCTCGGACGCGCGCGCGCCGATGCGGCTCATGAATCCGGCGCCGACTTCTTCTGCGCTCGCCTTGCGCCGTGCGATCTCGCGCAGCGCAGCCTCCACGCGGGGCCAATGCCGTTCCTGCTCCGGAGTC
>WBUW01000325.1 GCA_008933495.1 Pseudorhodoplanes sp. | reverse complement strand
AGCATAATCCGTTCGGATTGAATCGGACCGCGCACGCGATCCATTGTTTTTCGCGCGATCTTGCGCCGAACAGGTTCCCACTTCGGCGGATCGCGCGCTAAAGCGGGATGATTTTTCCTCGAATCGACATCCCGCTTTAGCTCTTTGCTTGAGCATGATCTTTTCCGAAAACCGCTGCACACTTTTCGGGATCATGCTTTAAGTGCCGTCGAGGCGGCAGTCCGGCCGGCTGCCGGCCGGCGCGCGGAACTGCGGGTCGATCGGCACCGGCAAGGCCGGCAGCGTGGCGCCCGACGGCGCCATGATCGTGGCATCGAACAGGCCGCGCTGCGCGAAATGCGGATCGCGCAGCGCATCCTCGAGCGAGGCAACAATCGTCACGCAGCAATCGGCGGCGGCGAGCAGCGGCTTCCATTCCGCGGCCGTGCGCTGGGCGATGACGCCGGCCACCGCCGCGCGCGTGCGCGCGGGATCGCGCGCGTCATCCGCTAAAGCCGGCTCAAGTCCGATCGCGGTCGTGAAGGCGCGCCAGAAATGGTCTTCGAGCGCGCCGCAGGCGACGAGCTTTTCGTCGCGCGTGCGGTAGAGCTGATAGCGCGGCGAACCGCCGGCGAGTGTCGACGCTCCCGGTTTCGGAAACACCCCGCTCGCATGACCGGCCGCCAGGGCGTGCCAGGCGAACATGAACATGGCGTCGGTCATCGCGATATCGAGACGGCAGCCGCGTCCAGTCTGCTCGCGCTGACGCAAGGCGAGAAGAATATTGATCACCGCCGGAAACGTGCCGCCGCCGATATCGGCCACCAGCGCCGGCGGCACGACGGGATGCTGGGCCGGCCCCGGTTGCAGCGCGAGCAGGCCGGTCGCGGCGATGTAATTGATGTCATGCCCGGCCTCCGCCGCGCGCGGCCCGCCCTGTCCGTAGCCGGAGATCGAGCAATAGATGAGGCGCGGACAGGCGCGGCTGACCGCCTGGTACCCAAAGCCCAGCCGTTCCATCACGCCTGGCCGAAATTGCTCAACCAGAATATCAGCATCTTCAAGTAATGAATGAACTTGCGCGCGCCCGTTTTCTGATTTCAGATCAATGACCTGGCTGCGCTTCCCGCGATTGAGCAGCGAGAACGCGGCGCCCTGCCCCGCAAAGGCCGGCGGGTAACGCCGCATGTCCTCGCCGCCCGGCCGCTCGATCTTGGTCACCGCGGCTCCCGCCTCCGCCAGCAGCAGGGTCGCGAGCGGCCCGGGCAAGAGCGTCGTGAAATCGACAACCTTCAGACCGGCAAGCGGCAGCGGCGGCGAAGCCATGGCAGCGTCCTCTTGGCGCATGATCCCGAAAAGCGTGAAGCGGTTGTCCGAATAGATCATGCCCAAGCAAAGAGCCAAAGCGGAACGACGATTCGAGGAAAAGTCATCCCGCCTTAGAACAGCGCCAGCGGCAATTGATGCGTCTTCACCAGCCACATGACCGTGGTGAGCGTGACCACCGACAACAGCGTTCCGAGCAGGATCGCGCTCGACGCCTGTTCGACGAAGGTGTCGTACTGGCGCGCCATGATGAACACGTTCAGGGCCGGCGGCAATGATGCCATCAGCACGGCGGTGTAGACCCACGGCTCGCTGAACGGACCCAGTATCGACAGCATCGCGAGCGCGACCAGCGGATGCACGACGAGCTTCACCGCCACCACCGCCGGCACTTCCCACGCGATACGCCCCATCGGCCGCAGCGCGACCGTAACGCCGAGCGCAAACAGCGCGCAGGGCGCGGCGGCGTTCTGCAGGAACTGCATCAGGCGGTCGAGCGCGATCGGCGGCTCGAACTGCAGCGCCGCCGAGGCCACGCCGGCGGCGGTCGCGATGATGAACGGATGCAGCAGGATCTTCTTTGTGACCTCGAGCGCGGTCGCGCCGATGCTCTTCCTGTCGGCGCCGGCAAGCCCCATCATGAACGGAACGAGCGAGAAGACGAGGATATTGTCGAAACAGAAAATGAGCGCGACCGGCACGGTCGCCTGCGGCCCGAGCGTCGCCAGCGCCAGGCCCGGCCCCATATAGCCGATATTGCCATAGCCGCCGGCCAGCCCCGCAATCGCCGCCTCCCCGATCCGGCCGCGCAGCAGCATGCCGATCGCATAGGCGAGCGCAAAGGCCAGGTAGGTCGCAAGCGTGGTCGCGACCACGAACGGGATGTTGTTGAGCTCCTCGATCGGGGTCTTGGCCAGCACGCGGTAGAACAGGCAGGGCAGCGAGACATAGATCAGAAAGAAGTTCAGCCAGGCCAGCCCGGTGTCGGGAATGCGCTTGATCCTGCCGCAGGCGAACCCGAGGAAAATCAGTCCGAAATACGGAAGCGCCAGATTGAGAACGTCGATCATTGCCCGGGCCGGGGTCGCACCCTGCGTGCCGGCGGCGTAGCCGGTCGCCCCCGTGCGGTCAATTTACGGCACCTTCGCCGAAAGGCGATGACCCTGCCGCAACGCTGCCCCAACCCTGCCCCCTTGGCGCGTGTCCTGCCTTCCTCTAAAGGGCAGCAGACCGGTCCGCCGACCATAGTGAGTGGAGAGCCCGATGAAAATGCCGCGCCAGTTTTTCAAGCCGCTTGCCATCGGCGCGCCCGCGCCCTTGCGCGATTTGCCGGTGCGGCTCGAGCGCATGATCCATTTCGTGCCGCCGCACCTCGACAAGATCCGCGCCAAGGTGCCCCAGCTCGCCGCCGAGGTGGATGTCGTGCTCGGCAATCTGGAGGATGCCATCCCGGCCGACGCCAAGGAGGCGGCGCGCCGCGGCTTGATCGAGATGGTGCGCGCCACCGATTTCGGCACGACCGGGGTGTGGACGCGCATCAATGCGCTCAATTCGCCCTGGGTGCTCGACGACGTCACCGAAATCATCGCCGCCGTCGGCAACAAGCTCGATGTCGTGATGCTGCCGAAGGTCGACGGCCCCTGGGACATCCATTATCTCGACCAGTTGCTCGCCCAACTCGAGGCCCGGCACGGCGTGCGCAAGCCGATCCTCATTCACGCAATCCTGGAAACGGCCGAGGGCGTGAATAACGTGGAGGCGATCGCCACCGCCTCCCCGCGCATGCACGGCATGAGCCTCGGCCCGGCCGATCTCGCCGCCTCGCGCGCGATGAAGACGACGCGGGTCGGCGGCGGCCATCCCGACTACAAGGTGCTCGCCGATGCCGCGCCCGCCGGCGGCACCCGCGCCGCATTCCAGCAGGACCTCTGGCACTACACGCTGGGCAAGATGGTCGATGCCTGCGCGGCCGCCGGCATCAAGCCGTTCTACGGGCCGTTCGGCGACTTCGCCGATCCGGCCGCCTGCGAAGCGCAGTTTCGCAACGCCTTCCTGATGGGCTGCGCCGGCGCCTGGTCGCTGCATCCCTCCCAGGTCGAGATCGCCAAGCGCGTGTTCTCGCCCGACCCGGCCGAAGTGGCGTTCGCGCGCAAAATTCTCGCCGCCATGCCCGACGGCACCGGCGCGGTGATGATCGAGGGCAAGATGCAGGACGATGCGACCTGGAAGCAGGCCAAAGTGGTGGTCGACTTGGCCCGGCTGGTGGCGGCCAAAGATCCGGAAATGGGCAAAATATACGGGCTCTGACCGCTGGCGGCGCCACAATTGCCGGCTATCGTTGAAACACGATGAGCAAGACCGAATTCAAGGCCCGGGTCGCGAAGTACAAGATCGGACAGGTCGTCCGCCACCGGATATTTCCCTTCCGCGGCGTGGTGTTCGATATCGATCCGACCTTCAGCAATACCGAGGAATGGTACCAGGCGATCCCGGAAGAAATCCGGCCGGGCAAGGATCAGCCGTTCTACCACCTGTTCGCGGAGAACGCGGAGAGCGAATACATCGCCTATGTCTCCGAGCAGAACCTGCTCGCCGACAATTCAAGCGAGCCGCTGCGCCATCCGCAGATTGCGGAAGTCTTCGTCAGGGACGGCAAGGGCGGCTACCGGCCGCGCGATCTCGTCATCAATTGAGCGACCTGCGGCCGGCCGGACGATCGGCGCGTCCAGCCGGCAGCAAAAAAGAGGCGCACCGGAGTGCGCCTCTTTTGATTTTTGATTCAGGTCCGGGCCGGCCCGGTTACTGCGTCTTGCCCTGCTGGAGCTTCTGGCGGGCTTCTTCCGCCTTCTTCTGCAGCTCTTCCTGCAGCTTCTTCTGCTGCGCTTCGAACACTTTCGGAT
>WBUW01000324.1 GCA_008933495.1 Pseudorhodoplanes sp. | reverse complement strand
GCCATCCTGCACGGACCCGCCCGCCCTGCCGCGAGCGAGACCGCCGACTCAAGACCCGGACTTTTGTCAGCGGTCCCTTAAGCCCCGTTTAACCCTGCCGCCACCTGTAAATTCGCCCAAAACCGAAAAAAGGCCGCCTAAACGCTGCGAACCGGCCGCCCGGACGACAGGCCGAAGCCTTCGATCAGCGCCTCGGTTCCTTCGAGCGCCTGAAGCCTTCCCTGCACGTCCCTGATCCAGGCCCAGTTCGCCTCGCTCGGTTCCTGCCCGAGCGCGCGTTCGGCGTCCTTGAGCTCTCTATTTAACGTACGCTTCTTGCGATGCAAGGTAACGACGTGGGTCCACCACTGCACCACGTCGTCCTCGGCCGCGCCGGCATAAGCGGGCCAGTCGGAGGCGTGGGTGATGGCCGATTTCACCCGTGCCAGAGGGCTTTCCAGCCCGCGCCGGACGAGCGCCGCCTGCAAGGCCGCCGAATCCACGCCGGCCGCGTCGGCCCCCGCCTCCAGGATCGCGCGCCGCATCAGGTCCGCCTCGGCGTGAATGAATTCCAGCTCGGCGAATTCCTCCGCGTGCGTCTCCAGAAGCCAGGGATGATGGATGATCGCGAACAGGATGAGCGCCTCGCGCGGGGGCAGCGCGCTCTTGAAGCCGCGCACCAGCGAACTGACCGGCAGCCGCGGCGACAGCGGCGCGAACGGCTCGCGCGCGGATCGCGCTCCGCGGCCGCGCTTGCCGGCATAGCCGCGCTCGTAACCGCGCCCGCGTTCGTACGGCGCGCCGGCGGCGACCGGAGAGAACAGCGCGCGCACGCGCGCCTCGAAATCCTGCCGGTAATATTTGCGCACCGCCTCGTGGACGACCGTGCCGACAATCTCGTTCAGCCGCGCTTCGAGCGCCGCCCGCCGCTCGGGTGTCGCGAACGCGGCGCTTTCGGTCTCGCGCATCCAGATCATGTCGGCGAGCGGGCGCGCACTGGCGAGCACCTCGTCGATGGCCGCGCGCCCGCCGGCGCGCGCCAGATCGTCGGGGTCCTGCCCTTCCGGCAGCAGCGCGAAGACAAGACTCTTGCCGGGCTGCAATTTCGGCATCGCCAGATCGGCGGCGCGATAGGCCGCGCGCCGGCCGGCGCTGTCGCCGTCGAAGCACAGCACCGGCTCGTCCGCCATCTTCCACAGGAGCGCGAGCTGCTCTTCGGTCAGGGCGGTGCCGAGCGGGGCGACGGTCGCGGGAAAGCCCGCCGTCACCATCGCAATCACGTCGATATAGCCTTCGACCACGATCAGCGGCGCGCCGTCATGGCAGGCCTTGCGCGCGGCGGCGCCGTTGTAGAGATTGGCGCCCTTGTGGAAGAGCGGGGTCTCCGGCGAATTAAGATATTTCGCCGGCACGTCGGGATCGAGCGCGCGGCCGCCGAACGCGATCACCCGCCCGCGCCAGTCGGTGATCGGGAACATGACGCGGTCGCGGAAGCGGTCATAGGGCACGGGAATCTCGTCGCCGGCGATCACCAGGCCGGCCTCGATCATGTCCTCGACCGGGACGCCGTGGCCGCCGAGATGCTCCTTGAGCGCAAAGCGCTCGGGCGGCGCGTAGCCCAGGCGGAATTGCACCTGCGTCGCCGGCGCAATGCCGCGGTCGGCGAGATAGCCGCGCGCCTTGGCGCCGGCGCGCGCGGCGAGCGTCGCCTCGAAGAATTTGGCGGCCAGCTCGATCACGTCATGCAGGGTCTTGCGGCGCTGCTCGCGCCGCGTGTCCTCCACCGAGACTTTTGGCAGCGGCACGCCCGCCATGCCGGCCAGCCGCTCGACCGCCTCGGGGAAAGACACGCCCTCGGTCGCCATCACGAAATCGAAAATGTTGCCGTTCTTGCCGGAGGAGAAATCGAACCACATCGATTTCTGGTCGTTGACGAAGAACGACGGCGTCTTTTCCTGGTTGAAGGGCGACAGCCCTTTCCATTCGCGCCCGGCCTTTTTCAGCTTCACGCGCCGGCCGACGACTTCCGATACCGGAAGCCGGGCGCGCAGCTCGTCAAGGAACTGGGGCGTAAAGCGCATGAGTGCGGGCGGCGATGGTTCGCGGTCAATTCAGGATTGGCCGCATCATAACCGCTGATTCGGGCGCGATTGCCGTTGTCATAAAAGCCGGTAGTTATTCGGCTGAAAACTTTGCTTTTTCCCGGTTATCCACAGAGCATGTCTGCAGGAGGTCGCAATGAATCGTGTGATCGCAGCCGCAATCGTCGCCGCCGTCATTGCGGCACAGAATATCCCCGCCCGCGCCCAGCCGGCCCCGCCGGCTGACATTGCGGCCATCGAAGCCTGCCTGAAGAAGGCCGAGGACGATAACCGCTTCGGCACCGCCTGCATCGGGCTGATCGCCTATCCCTGCCGCGACAAGGCGCAGGGCGACATCGCCAAAACCAAGGCCTGCGCGGCGCGCGAGCTTGCGGCCTGGAGCGCCTTGATGGCCACGGCGGTGAAGCGGGTGCAGGCCGGCGGGTTCAAGGAGATCAACGCCGCGGTCGCCGAATCCGAGAAGGGCTGGATCAAGCTGCGCGACTCGCTGTGCCCGGTGTTCGACAAGGTCGAGCCCGGCACCCTGCCCGGCGACGCCGCCTATTGCCGCCTGCAGACGACCGCACACCGCGTGCTCTTGTTGCGCAAGCTCGCCGATGCGGTGAACGAGCGCTGAAGCGCGACAATTTCGGGTCAAGGCGGCCGGACCTCCCCACACCGTGGCCGTTCATCCTTCGAGGCTCGCACCTCAGGATGACGGATGCTGCGCGCGCGCCGGCTGATCGTCGACGATGCCGCCGTCGACGATGCCGCCATCGACCAGTTGCACGCGGCGGTCCATGCGCGCGGCAAGATCGAGGTCGTGGGTGACCGCCACCACCGTCTTGCCGCGCTTGTCGACGAGATCGCGCAACATCTGGAACACCTGCTCGCTCGCAGCGGAATCGAGCGAGCCGGTGGGCTCGTCCGCCAGCACCACCGGCGGATCGTTGGCGAGCGCGCGCGCCACCGCCACGCGCTGGCGCTGGCCGCCCGACATCTGGTCGGGGCGCTTGTGCATGTGATCTTCGAGCCCGAACGAGGCCAGCAATTGGGCGGCGCGTTCCTGCATCTCCTCGGCCGAAAGCCGGCGCAGGGCCCGCATCGGCAGCATGACATTGCCGAGCGCGGAAAATTCCGGCAGCAGGAAGTGAAACTGGAACACGAAGCCGAGTTCCGACAGCCGCGTATGGGCGCGCTGGCTCTCCGCCATGCGCGCGGTGGCCTGGCCGCGGATCAGCACTTCGCCCGTGGTCGGCATGTCGAGCAGGCCGAGGAGATAGAGCAGCGAGGACTTGCCCGAACCGGACGGGCCGGTAATGGCGACGAACTCGTTCTCACGGATGACCAGATCGATGTCGTGCACCAGCGTCACCGGCACGATGCCGGGCAGGATGCGGGTGACGCCGCGCGCCTCGATCAGGATGTCGCGCGCCGCCGCGCTCATGTCGCGCCCCGGATGATGTCAACCGGGTGCACCCGGGCCGCCTTGCGCGCCGGCGCAAAGCCCGCCGTCACCGAAGACACAAGCGCGACCATGCCGGCGATCAGATAATGCAGCGGTTCATAGACCAGGGGCAGCCGGTTGGCGTCCATGAACGGGCTCTTGAACTCGATCGATCCGAGCGCCAGGCAAAGAAGATAGCCGAACACGAATCCGAGCAGCGCGCCTGCAAGCCCGATGATCAGCGCTTCGAGCACGAAGATGGTGCGCACCGTGCCTTCGCTCAGGCCGAGCGACTTCATGATCGCGATGTCGCGCGCCTTTTCGTGGGTGATGGTCGAGATGATGTTGTAGGTGCCGAAGCTCGCAACCAGAAGAATGGCGCCGACCACCGTGTACATGATGGCGTTGCGGATCACGAACGAGGACAACAGGTCCTCGTGCGCCTCCTGCCAGGACACCGACTTGTAGCCGGTCTGCCGCTCGATACGCTGGGCGATGGTGCCGGCGGTCATCGGATCGCGCACGCGCACGCGCAATTCGTTGATCAGGGCGGTCTGCTTGGCGAGGATTTGCGCGGTCTTGAGCAGCACATAGGCCGAGCTTTCGTCGACCGAGCGGACGCCGGAATGAAACAGACCCACCACCTGCGCATTGAGGCTGACGCCCTCGCTGGTCTGCACGGTGAGGTTGGCGCCCACGCGCGCGCCGAGCTTCT
>WBUW01000323.1 GCA_008933495.1 Pseudorhodoplanes sp. | reverse complement strand
GGTGCGTCCGACCGGGACCTTGAGCAACGTCTCCCACACCCGCACCTGGAAGTCGGTTCCGATCAGGACGATGCGCAGGGGCCGCTCCGCGCGCCATTGCGCCGGATCGAAAATGCGTTGCGCAACGGGCGCGGTGGCGGCGGGGTCGGCGACGTGGCGGGCGCGCGGCCAGCGGCCGGTCATGTCGGCAAGCGACGCCTCTTCCGCGCCGGGATCGCTGAAGGCAAGACCGGCCAGGCCGCGCCCGGTCATCATCACGAGCGCCGCCCCGAACGGGGAAGGATGAAAGCCGTAGCGCACCGTCAGCCCTTCGCCGCCGGATTTCCATTCGCCCGGCGACATCGCTTCGTGGGTCACGAACAGGTCGTGCAGGCGGCCCGGCCCCGACAGGCCGACCTCGTAGGCGGCATCGAGCACGCTTGCGGACTCGCGCAGGATGCGCCGCGCATGGTCGAGCGTCAGCGCCTGGACGAAGGCTTTCGGCGTCAGCCCGGCCCAGCGCCGGAACAGGTGATGCAGGTCGGTTTCGGATATGCCGATGGCGGCGGCGATCTCGGCGATTTCCGGCTGCGCGCGCCAATGCGCCGAGATGAATTCGATGGCGCGGCGCACGACGGCATAATCGGCCGCCGCTGCCGGCAGCGGCTCAGGAATGCGGTCGGGCGATAGCATGGGCCGGTTCTCCATTGCCGCCTCGCTCTATGCGGGGAGAGGTCCGCGGGCCACCCGATTTCTGGCCGTCCTCAGGCGATGGCCGTGCGCGCCGGACCCCGACGCGCCGCGTGCAGCGCGGCAAGCAGCGCGGCGGCAAAGCCTTCCTTCTCCCGCGGGCTCAGGAAGCCCGCGATCGCGTAGCGCCGGCCGCGCGCCACCAGAAACAGCGCCTCCAGCCCGTAATCCGGATCGATCTTCTTTTCGAGCTGCACCCAGAGCGGATTGAAGGTCATGGCGACTTCCTCGCCACGATGGTTGATCCGGTGCACGGAGAGTTCGGACGCGGTCACCGTGATGACTTCGCTCGCCGCCGCCGTGCGGTAATTGGCCCGGAAGGCCCAATAGAGCAGCGCCACGTCCAGTCCGAAAAATCCGAACACGGGCCAGGCGCCGGCAATCAGGAATACCATCCCGGCCACAAAGCTGACCGCGCCGATCGCCGCCATGAATACGATGAAACCGGTCCGCCCGAGCGAACGGTGCGGCGTGATTTTTGCGCAAAACAAAGGAAGATCGGGATCAGGATCGTTGTCGGCGGTCATCGGCCTGAATATAGGGGATAAATGAGCAGAAAGACGACCCCGGCGCCGCGCCGACCGGCGAAAAAAAGCACGGCCGCGACCCGGCGCAAAACACGCGCCGACGCCGACGCCGGGGCCGCGCGCGGGCCCGTCCCGGCGCTCGCGCCGAAAGCGATCGAGGAGGCATTCCGCCGCTTCCACACCGCCAATCCGACCCCCAAGGGCGAACTCGAGCACATCAATGCCTTCACCTTGCTGATTGCCGTCGTGCTGTCGGCGCAGGCGACCGACGCCGGCGTGAACAAGGCGACGCCGGCTTTGTTCAAGGCCGCCGACACGCCGGCGAAAATGGCGCGGCTCGGGGAAGAACGGGTACGCAACCTGATCAAGACCATCGGCCTGTTCCGCACCAAGGCCAGGAACGTCATTGCGCTTTCGCAAAAGCTGATCGCGGAACATGGCGGCGAGGTGCCGCGCACGCGCGAGGCGCTCGAATCATTGCCGGGCGTCGGCCGCAAGACCGCCAACGTCGTGCTCAATATCGCGTTCGGCGCGCCGACCATCGCCGTCGATACCCATGTCTTTCGCGTCGGCAACCGCACCGGGCTTGCGGCGGGCAAGACTCCGCTCGAAGTGGAGACGCGGCTCGGCCGGGTGATCCCGGACCGCTATCGCCTGCACGCCCATCACTGGCTGATCCTGCACGGCCGCTACACCTGCCTTGCCCGCAAGCCGCGCTGCGGGCGCTGCATCATCGCCGATCTGTGCCGGTGGCCGGGCAAGACGGTGGCCGCCTAAAGCGGGATGATTTTTCCTCGCATCGACACCCCGCTTCAGCTCTTTGTTTGAGCATGATCTTTTCCGAAAACCGCTGCACACCTTTCGGGATCATGCGCTGGATCCGCGCGCTCCGAACAGCGGTCAGCGGCGATCGATCAGGCTCGCGCTGCGCGGCTCGATCTGCGACGGCCGGCGTCCCGAGAGGCGCTTGTGGACATGCACCATCAGCGCCATCGCAAAGAGCGGCGTCGCAAGGTTGACCACCGGGATCGACACGAAGGCTGCGATCAGAAGGCCGGCCGTGAACACCGCGCTCTGGTTGGCCTTGCGAAAGGCCTTCGCCTCGGCCGGCGGCCGGAACCGCATCGCCGCCAGCTCGAAATATTCACGGCTGAGCAGCCAGGCGCTTGCAAAGAACAGGATGAAAAGCCCGAGGCCGGCAAAAAAGACGAACGGCAGCGCCAGCAGATAGACGCCGACCGAGATGAGCGCAGTCTTGAGGCCTTCCGCGGATGCGCGCACGATCGGCAAGGCCTTGCCGGCCGGATCGGCGGGATAATGGGTGCGCTCGACCTGTTCGGCGATCTCGTCGACGAAAAAGCTGCCGACAAAGGCGGTGACGGCCGGCATCAGGAAGACGCCGCCGACGACGATGCCGAGGCTGGTCGCGACCGACACGATCCACACCATGACGGCGAGCGGCCCGGTGCTGCCCGGCCCGAGCGCGGTCCCGGCAAGTCCGGAGCCGCCTTCGGTAAGCCACGAGAGGCCGCGGTGCAGGCCGACGCCGATGATCACGATCAGAACCAGCGCGAGCAGCACGGACTTGATCAGCACCGAGCGGAATCCCGGGGCGAGCATCTGCTGCAGCGCCCTGATGGCGGCGTCGAACATGGGGGATGGCCTCCGCGTCAAAGCGGCACAATTAGAGCATGATCCCGAAAAGTGTGAAGCGGTTTTCGGAAACGATCATGCTCGAATAGAGAGCTGAAGCGGGATGACGATTCGAGGAAACGTCATCCCGCTCTGGTGAACGCGGGCCGCGACGACAAGGGGGCAAGGAAAAATCAGGCGCTCTGGCGCGTCGCGACGGAGCCGGTATCAAGGTCGGGCGCCAGCGGCGTGCCGTCCTCGACGGCCGGCAGCGAGCCGTCCGCCGACGGCTGGGCGAGCGGCAGGTCGGCCCATTGCATGCGCCGATAGTCGAAGCCGTTCGACAGCGTCGGCTTGACGACCTCGAAAAAGGGCGAGATGTCGAAATCGCGCGGCGCATAGAGCGACGAGTGACGGATTTCCAGGATTTCCTCGCGCGCGACCTCGCTCTCGATCCGCGTGATCTTGGGCAGGATCGGATAGCGCACCAGCTCGAACGCCTGCGCGATCAAAGCCGAACAGATGATCCGGGTCGGATCGCCCGAGCCCATGGCGATCAATCGGCGGCGCCAGCGTTGCGGCACCGGCAGCGGCAGCAAGTAGCGCAGCAGGTCGATGATGTTCTTTAAGTCGTAGTCGAAACCGATGCGTTCGGCGGCGTACGCGCAGACCCGCGCGCAATCCTCCTCGCTCAGTCCGATCGGCCGGCAGATGCGGGTGTGGTAGCGCGCGTATTTCGACAGCGGCGCCGCCACGACGCCCTGGCCGAGATTGGCTTCGACCAGCGTGAGCGGTTCGCCGTCGGCGGTCTCGCGATCGCCGACGCGCCCGACATAGAGCGCGGCGTGCGACCAGGTCGACTGCGTGAGATACTTGATGACGCCGGAGACGTGGCTGTTGCCTTCGACAAGCAGCACGTCGCCCGGCCGCAGCGTGGCGCGCAATGCATCCGGATCGCTTGGCGTGAAAGGCTCGTAACCGTCCGCCGGTCGTTCAAGATAATGGGCGATCAGGTGTCCAAACCTGTCGAGCGCGATGCTCATCGTCTCGCATCCCCCCGCACACGCGCTTTCTGCGCGTGTCTTGTTGTCGGTGAATTTAAGCCAAACCTCTTGCAATTTGGTTCATGCTTGCCGCGCGTGCGGTCACGCATTGTTAGCCATAAGGTTTGCCGGAACCATGCGTTTCGCGCTATCAGAACCGGCCCGGCAACGGTCTGGAAACCATGGCGCTATTGACTCGACGTTCGTTTATCGGCGCGACCGTGGGGGCGGTGCTGTCCCCGGCGCGTGCGCGCGCTTTGCCCGCGACCGTGGACGTCGCCGTCGTCGGCGCCGGCGCGGCCGGTAT
>WBUW01000322.1 GCA_008933495.1 Pseudorhodoplanes sp. | reverse complement strand
TCGCCCCGCATCTTCCTGGTCCGGATGCTGGTCTTCCTGATCCTTTGCGGACTGCTCGCCGTCATCCTGTACAAGCCGATCGTGACGGCATTCCTGGCCAATCCCGGCCTGAATGGCCTGATCCTCGGCGTGCTTGCGGTCGGCATCATCCTGTCGTTCCGGCAGGTGATCCGCCTGTTCCGGGAAGTCGCCTGGGTCAACGGGTTCCGCCTCGCCGATCCCGGCATCGCCGTCGAGCGGCCGCCGGTCCTGCTCGCGCCGATGGCGGCGATCCTGCGCGACCGCGTCGGACGGATGACGATTTCGGCGCAGATGATGCGCGGCATCCTCGATTCCATCGCAACCCGGCTCGACGAGGCGCGCGATCTCTCGCGTTATATGACCGGACTTCTGATCTTTCTTGGCCTGCTCGGCACCTTCTGGGGTCTCATCGAAACCGTCGGCTCGGTCGGGCGGATCCTCGAAGGCCTGCGCCCGAGCGGCGATGCCGCCTCCATGTTCGAGACGCTGAAGGAAGGTCTCGGCGCCCCGCTCGGCGGCATGGGCATCGCGTTCTCCTCGTCACTATTTGGACTTGCCGGCTCGCTCGTGCTCGGATTTCTCGACCTGCAGACAAGCCAGGCGCAAAACCGTTTCTACACCGACCTTGAAGACTGGCTGTCGACCACCGTGCGCGACATCAGCGCCGAGAGCGGCGGGCTCGGTGCGCTGTCGCCGACGCTGACCGGCGACCTGCGCACGGCCATCGAACGCCTCAAGGACTCGGTTTCCGAGGGCGCCGGCGGCAAGGCGGCGACCGCGGCGATGGCCAATCTCGCCGAGGCCATTCACGGCCTCGTGCAGCACATGCGCACCGAACAACAGATGATCCGGGACTGGGCCGATGCGCAGGCCGAACAGAACCAGGAAATCCGCCGCATCCTGGAAATCATCGCCCGCGAGAAAACCTGATCGAACATGGCACTGGTGCGCACGCGACGCGAACGAACGGTCGATTACTGGCCGGGCTTTGTCGATGCCCTCTCGACGCTGATCCTGGGCATCATCTTTCTGCTCACCGTCTTCGCGGTGATGCAATTCTTCCTGACCCAGGAAATGAGCGGCAAGGACACCGCCTTGACGCGGCTGAACGCGCAGATCGCCCAGCTCAACGAGCTGCTCGCGCTCGAGCGCACGGGCAAGGCGAATCTGGAATCGCTTCTGTCCACGTTCCGCTCCAATCTTGCGGCCACCGAAGCCGAGCGCGACCGCTACAAAGGCCTCGCCGAAGGCGCCGGCAGCGGCGCCGCCGGCGCCCAGGGGCGGGTCAATGAACTGACCGAAGCGCTCGAAAACGAAAAGGGCGTCACCGCGCGCGCGCTGGCGCAGGTCGAACTGCTCAACCAGCAAATTGCCGCCCTGCGCCGGCAGCTTACGGCGCTCGAAGGCGCTCTCGAAGCATCCGAAAAGCGCGAGAAGGAATCGCAGACCCGCATCACCGATCTCGGCCAGCGGCTGAACACCGCGCTTGCGCAGCGGGTGCAGGAATTGTCGCGTTACCGGTCCGACTTTTTCGGCCGGCTGCGGACCATTCTCGGCGACCGCCCTGACATCCGCATCGTCGGCGACCGTTTCGTGTTCCAGTCCGAGGTCTTTTTCGATCCCGGCCAGAACGCGCTGCGGCCGGAAGGGCGCGCGGAGCTCGACAAGCTCGTGATCGTGCTCAGCGAACTCATCAAGCAGATTCCGCCGGATATTGCCTGGGTGCTGCGGGTCGACGGCCACACCGACCTCCGCCCGATCGCGAGCGCGCAGTTTCCCTCGAACTGGGAATTGTCGGCGGCGCGCGCCATCGCGGTCGTGCAATACCTGATGACGCGGGGGATTCCGCCGCAGCGTCTCGTCGCCGCCGGCTTCGGCGAATTCCAGCCGCTCGATCCGGCGCCAACCGAGGAGGCCTATCGGCGCAACCGGCGCATCGAGCTGAAGCTGACCGAGCGGTGAGCCGGACGCTTCGCCCCTATCGCGCCGAGGACGAGCAGGCGGCCATCGACCTGTGGCAGCGCGCCTGGCAGGCGGCCTACCCGCAGATCGCCTTCGCCAAGCGCGTCGAATGGTGGCGTGCGCGCTGGCGCAGCGATCTTGTCCCGGTCGCGACGATTGTCGTTGCGGAGGACGATGGAGCGATGACCGGTTTCGTCACGATCGACCGCGCCACCGGCTATCTCGACCAGCTCGCGGTGTCGCCGGATTGCTGGCACCGCGGCGTTGCGAGGCTCCTGCTCGACGAAGCCAAGCGGCTGGCGCCGGCCGGGATCACGCTGCAGGTCAACCAGGACAACGGCCGGGCCATCCGGATCTACGAACAAGCGGGATTCAGGATCGCCGGCGCAGACGTCAATCCGCACTCGGGCGCGCCGGTGTTCGTGATGCGCTGGAGCGGCGGCGCCGATCCCCGGGCATGATCCCGAAAAGTGGGAACCTGTTTTCGGAAAAGATCATGCTCGAACAACAAGCTAAAGCGCGGGGTGACGATTCGAAGAAAAGCCATCCCGCTTTAGCTGACGCCGAATTGCAGCCTGGCCAGCCGCGCATAGAGGCCGCCGGCTGCGGCGAGCGTCTCGTGCGTGCCCTCCTCGACGATGCGCCCTTCGTCCAGCACGAGGATGCGGTCGCAGGACAACACGGTCGCCAGCCGGTGGGCGATCACGAGCGTGGTGCGCCCCTGCATCAGGCGCTCGAGCGCGCCCTGCACCAGCGTTTCGCTTTCGGCATCGAGCGAGGAGGTCGCCTCGTCGAGCAGAAGCAGCGGCGCGTCGCGCAGGATCGCACGCGCGATCGCGATGCGCTGGCGCTGTCCGCCCGACAGCGTGATCCCGCGTTCGCCGATCAGCGCATCGTAACCCTGCGGCAGCTTGCGGATGAATTCGTCGGCGGCGGCGAGCTGGGCCGTACGCTCCACGGCGTCGTCGGTCGCGTCGGGCCGGCCGAAGCGGATATTGTCGCGCACGCTGGTCGCAAAGATCGCCGTCTCCTGCGGCACGAGCGCGATCCGCTGCCGCAACGCCGCCGGATCGGCGCGCGAAATGTCGATCCCGTCAAAGCAGACGCGGCCGGAGACGGGATCGTAGAAACGCAGAATGAGATGGAAAATGGTGCTCTTGCCGGCGCCGGAGGGACCCACGATCGCCACTTTCTCGCCCGCCCGCACGTGAAAGGAGACCTCGTGCAAGGCCGGATGCTCGGGCCGCGAGGGATAGCTGAACGAGACTTGCTCGAAGGCGACCTCCCCGCGCGCGGGCTCCGGCAGGCGTGCCGGGCTGGCGGGCGCCGCGACCGCCGGCCTGACTTTGAGGATTTCGAACAGCCGCTCGGCGGCGCCCGCCGCCTGCGCGATTTCGCCCCAGACCTGGCTCAGCTCGCCGAGCGCGCCGGCCGCGAACACCGCATAGAGCACGAACTGGCCGAGCCGGCCGGCGGTCATGCGCTGGTCGAACACATCCTGCGCGCCGACCCACAGCACCAAGACCACGCTGGCAAAGACCAGAAAGATCGCGATCGCCGTCAACACCGCCCGCGACAGGGTCGATTGGCGCGACGCCTCGAACGCCTGCTCGACCGCACCGGTATAGCGGCCGGCGGCGAACGGCTCGCTGGTATAGGCCTGCAGGGTGCGGATGGCGCCGACCGCCTCGGCCGCATAGGCGGAGGCGTTGGCGAGTTCGTCCTGGGCGAGCCGCGAGCGGCGGCGCACCGCCCGCCCGAACGCGACCAGCGGCAGCACGATCACCGGGATGACGCCGAGCACGAACGCGGAGAGGCGCGGGCTGGTGACGATCATCATGCCGGCCGCGCCCAGGAACAGCACGGCATTGCGCAGGAGGATGGAGACCGCCGCCCCCACCGCCGCCTTGATCTGGGTGGTGTCGGCGGTCAGCCGCGACATCATTTCGCCGGTCTGCGCGCGGTCGAAGAACGCCGGCGACAGGTGCGTCAGGTGCGCAAACACTGCGGCGCGCAGGTCTGCCACGATCCGCTCGCCGAGCGTGGTGACGAGATAGAAGCGCAGCGCGCTGGCGAGCGCGAGCACCGCCACCACGAACACCATCACGGCGAAATAATTGTCGATCAGCGAGCGCTCGCCCGAGAAGCCGAAATCGATCATGCGCCGGACCGCGATCGGCACGGCAAGCGTCGCCAGCGCCGCAAGCAGGAGGGCAGCCAGGGCGAACAGCGCGCGCATCCGGTAGCGCAGGACGTAGGGCATCAGAAGCGCGA
>WBUW01000321.1 GCA_008933495.1 Pseudorhodoplanes sp. | reverse complement strand
GAAACCTGAGGCGCTTTCATCCGGCAGAGACGGAGGTGGTCGATATCACCTCGGTATTCGATCAGATGCGAATTCTGGATACCATCCGCAGCGCCAGCAAGTCGACGCTGATTGACGTGCGGGCGGGCTATCTGTCGCTCACCCTGCAGTTTCTTCAGAATATCGGGTTCCTGGAGGCGCTCAAACGAGCGGAGGTCCGGCTCGTCCTGCTGCATGTTCTGAGTTCGTCGATTTCGTCGCTTGGGGAGATCGAATTGATCCGCTCCTATGTCCCCGAGGCGCGCTATTACCTTGTGAAGAACTTCATCAACGAGGCGACCTTCTTCAAATGGAATCCGGGCGTCTATGAGTCGTTTTTCCAGAAGGATCAGCACGGCATTGAAATCTCGATTCCGAAGCTCAACGAGATCGCTTACGAGCGGGTCGAAAGCGCGGCCGTTTCGTTTCTGTCGTTCATCGCGAACAAGGGCGCGAACCAGGAAGCGGCGTCGAACTCGTTCGTCCTGCGCGGCTATGTCCGCCACTGGCTGGGATCGGTCTGGTCCGAGTACGATCGCATCAGACTATGTGACATTGTGGAATCGAAGTCCGAACCGGAGGCGGTCGTGAAACAGACGTCCTTTCAGGGCGAGCGCCTGATCTATTCGCCGATGTAGGCACGGCGCGCGCCCCTGATGGCGGCGCCGGCGGATGGCTGAAGCACGTTGGCCGAGGAGCCCGCGGATGCGCGCCTTCCCGGCGGCCGCCTAAAAACACGTTTCAGGCCGGCCGCTTGGGAACAAGAATATCCATGAGCGAGAGCCATTCGCGGGTACTCGTGATCAGGTAGCCCCCGGAATAGCGCTGAAGGAAGCCGCGGCTCTCGATGACCTGCAGCTTGCGGCGCACCGTTTCACGCGGGGTGCGGATATATTCCGCTATGGACGACACGTTAGCCGGCTGCACGAAGGGCATATCGTGACGCGCACCAGCGAAATTGATCGCGCCACACGCGGCGATAATGATGATGTCATCGATATCGAAGCCGTAGCGCCGCTTGATGCGATTAAGGCGATCGAGCGCGCGATTGATCGGGGTGAGCGCCGAGTGCAATTCGTCAAGCGACGACATTTCGCCCAAGGATCCGGTATCGGCACCGCGTACAGCGGATTCGCGCAGCAACGAACGGCGATATCGTCCGGACTGATTTGCCGCCGGACTCTTGTCTGCAATTGCTGGCGCACCCATGCCACACCACTCGCTCTCGACTGAATACACGATCAGAATGAGTACAAAGAAGTAAAACGTACTCAAATCCACGGGAGTTCGAAGTGAATATTAACAAAGATGAATCCGAATACTAGGAAAATGTTGGAGGCGTCCTCCAGCCGATGCACAGATGCCGGGCGGAAATGTCCCGACCTGTCCCGGGCCTGGATGCGCGTGCCCCAAAGTCGTTGCGTCGGCAATTCGTGGCTGTTGGGCGCTCGCCGATCAATGCTGGCACGAGCGCCGGGAATCCGCTTCCCGGCGCCGCGCCGGTGGCGGGGGAGTCAACGCTGGCGGAATTGCTGCCAGGTTGACAATTCTTCGATGATATCGCCGAAGAGCGTGTACTCGTTTTGCATCCAAGCCGGGCGTTGCTGGGGGTTCTGGCCGGCAAATGCCAAATCGTCTTCTTTGAATTGCTGGAACGTGCCGAACGCTTCGTCGATGGAATGCCGCTCATAGGCCTCGCGAACCAGCGGCGTCAGTTCGCTCAAGCCAAGCATGGCGATAGCATTTCTCCAGCCGCCCCAGACCTGGCAGTTTCTCACCGGCTTGATTTCGGTGAAACCGCGTTGCAGGAAGCGGCCGGCCTCAGGTCTCGGCAATTCGCCGCGCAGCGTGACCATGGCCAGTGCTTCGCACATCCGGGAGCGAATGAATTCGTCGGCCTCGGCATCCAGGATTATGCCGCAGAGCGGTTCGGGATCGCCGTTAAAAACCGCGGCCATGACACGGTGGCTCGTAGCCGTGATCGCATCACCCAGCACGTCCTCAAGATCGGCCGGATTTTGCCGCAGGAACGTGGCGAGCAGCGGATAGGCGGACTTCTCCCGCCACGCACCGAGTAGATGGAAGACAAAGAAGACAGCATTCGGGCGCCGCCGCGTTTCGCTATCGGCCGCGATATAGCGTTCGATTGCGTGCAAGAAATCAGATCTGATCAGATTTTGCTTGGCTTGCGCTTCCCGTATCGCTTCGACCGGAAGCTTCCGGGTTTGCTCCAATTCACGAATGATCTGGTCAATCTGCATTGATAGCGGCGGCCGAGCAGGTATCTTCGAAAATGAGTGCGGTCAGCCCAAATCGTCTGCGTTGATACGGCGCCACTTCTTGCGACGTCGGCTGTGCAGACCGCAGAATATCGCGATCAAGAACCACAATTGATAAAAACCACAAGAAGTCTTTGGTTGAAATAAAGTTACAAATCTACTTAAAACAAAAATTGTATAACGACATGAATGCGCGCATAAATTGCGGACATGGATCGGCAACGCATAGGCGCCTAAAGCGACGCACGCGCCGAGACCCGTGCCGGCTTTGCCTGTCGCTTCGGCGATGACGCAACTGTTTCTGTAATACGTCCTTCTTCGGCGAGGCTCTTTTCCATGGCTTCAAGCGCGGTAAGAAGCTTGTGGTTCAGATTGATCAACCCCGAGACATAATTAGATATCGAATCTTTGAACTGACGCAGCAGTCTGGCGTCACGCTCCGTCTGTGCCGGCGTCATGCGCTCCGCGGCGGATCGATGCGTCCGCGACCGTTCGCGCCGGCCGATCATTTCGCCCATCGGCAAAGCGACGGGGCGGGTTTGGGATCCGGAGCGAGAATCCGGCTTTCCCAATCCGGTCGAACGGACCGCGATGAACTGCTTGCGTGACGGCTTCTCCACCAAGGACGACGTATGTTGTTTTCGCGTCAACGACGCGTCCGGCTGCATTGCGCTGCCAAGATCGATCCCGAAGTTTCTCAGTTCGCCGACAATACGGCGCCAGAGTTCACGATTCTTCCAACGATTGTAGCGGTTGAATACGGTCATGTAGGACCCGTATTGCGGCGGACAATCGCGCCAAGGACGGCCCGTAATCAGGATGAAGACAATCCCGCTGAGGATGATGCGGTCGCTGATACGGCGCGGCCCGGGCTGATTGACAGGTAAATGTGATGAGATCGCAGCCCATTGCTCGTCATTCAGCCAGAAAGGAAAGTCCGTCATAAACCGCTTCCCTCTCCCCGCGCCATTGGTGACAGGTTATTTCAGGCGTTTGTCGGATGTTTGCACGGAAAACGCCGTCTCGCGCCATCGTATCGGCCTGTGTTGGCCAATGCCGATACCTGCGCCATTTTGAAAAGTTTCTAAACTGGCGTAGGCTTAGTCAACGTTAACGAATAATTACGGTTAACAAAATCAACACAACCGATTTGTCGGTTGGCAAGCGCAGGCCTCGGTAAAGCGACACCGACGATCAATTCACCCGTGGTTGGATACTTTGGCATCCGGCATGCGATCCGGGTCACCGGGGCGGGTGAGTTCGCTCAACAGCATTTTAAGCGTCGCCCTTGTCGCAGAGACGTTGTTCTGGGGGTCTTCGGCATAGCTGCTCATGCAGGCTAGTGCGGTCAACAGCTTGATTCGCAGGTCCACAATTTCGGCCGTCAGCCGGTCAATGGTCATTTTGAAACGCTGCTGGTGAAAACGCTCGACCGCCTGGGCAACATATCGGTCGGTCCCGCCGGCCATGCCAGGAACCCAAGCACCATCGTCGACTTGCGCCGATTCCTTGAGATGCCAATCGACAATATCGTCGATCCAGTTCGATATCGGCTCGTCCTGATGAAGCTGTATCAGGCGGTAGAGCGCTTCCGTTGCCGACTGGCGCGTCACCTCTTGCGGAAAGTGTGCGCTGTCGTCCAGTGATGCTTCAGCGTGCAAACGGGTGGCGGGTGACTTTCGTTTCCGGCTGCGTCGGAAACGGTAGCTGGCGCCTGTGCCGTTCTGGAAAGCAGCGAGCTCCGGCAGATACTGTCCGTCGACCAGGTGGTCGAGAATACGCTGCCAAAGACCGCGATTTTTCCAACGGTTGAACCGATTGAAGACCGTCATGTAGGGGCCGTATTCGCGCGGGCAGTCACGCCAGGCGCAGCCGGATTTCAGGACGTGAATAATGCCGCTGATGACGACGCGATCGTCGAGCCGCTTTGGTCCCACGCCGCCCTCGGGCATCAACGAGGCGATGGCGG
>WBUW01000320.1 GCA_008933495.1 Pseudorhodoplanes sp. | reverse complement strand
TGCGCGAACTGGCCAAGGCCTGCGGCGCCGCCTGGCTTGCGACGAAAGCGGGCGGGGCGCTCAATCCGGGATGAGCCAGTAGGGCAATCCGTTGCGACCGCGCCGCGTGAGCTTGCGCTGATCTGCCGTCTTGCCGTCTTTCAGGAGAGCCTTGAGATCGTTAATGGCTTCCGGCACCTGGAACACATGCGCATGCGAGCCGGTGACGAGGGATTTCCAGAATCCGGCCTCCACTGCGGTCGCATCCACGCTTTCCAGACCCCGGGTGACCAGCAGGCGATCGCCGCCGATTCCGGCGCGCTCGGTATCATGGAGCAAACGAGAGGCAAGCAGCGGCCGGTCATACGCGGCCGCGTACAGCGTGCGCGTGCGGCCGAGCCTGGGCGCAAACCGGACGATGTCGGCGATCGTGTCGCCCATGATGGTCCTGGCCTCGTCGGCGGCGGCGAGGACGACATCGCCGATCTTGGCTTCACCGGTATCGCTGAGACGGTCGAGCAGGAACATGGCGATGCGCGTTCCCATGCTGTGCGCGAGAATGTCGAGACGGCCGACTTCAGGGCGCGTGAGAAGCGCGGCGAGGAAGCGCCACAGAAATCGTTGCGTGCGGCGCGCGGATTCCGAATCTCGAAAATATCCACCGACGGTACCCGCCGACGGCCAGCTCCAGACCAGCACCGCGCCGTCATATTCGATGTCGCTGGCTGAGGTGATCGTGCGCCGCACCGCATCTTCGAAGCTGTTGTTGTAGCCGTGAATGAAAAGCAGCAGGCGCGTCTTGTTGCTTTGTTTCATCCCGGCGACGATGAAATCAATGCAATTGTCCTGGCCGGTCGGCGTCTTGTCGCCAAAAGCGAGCGGACCGGCAAAGTTGCCGCCGAGCCGACGGCCGGCGACCGGCGAGTAGACGATGCGACCGCAGGTCAGCTCCACGGTCGCGGTCTGATTGCGTCCGAACCGCGTGGCGACCGACGGACCGCCGTCGTCGTTGCGGTCGGTGATGAAAAGCACGGGCACAGGCGGCGGCGCCGGACGGCCAGGAGCGGGACCCGCGATCGGCGTCACCGTTTTAGGCGCCGACAGTTGCATCATGCGCAAATCGACAGTTGCGTCGCGGATGCGCGCGACATCGCGAAAAATCTGCTCGCCGCTTGCGCCGAATTTTTGCGTAACGGCGGTTGCGCCGGCTTGCCGAAATCCCGCCATGTCCGTTTCGGCCAGATTGACGACGGTGATATTCCTCGCACTCGCCGCCGCCAGCAGCTCGGTTTCGCTTTTCAGCGTCGCCTCCCGCGCGGCGACATCCGCCCGCCGCGCCGCGCGTTCGATTGCGACTTTCTGCGCTTCGGAAAGCCGGCCCCATCCTTCGCTGCCGGCAATCAGAAATCCGATGATCGGCCGAAATTGTGTTGCGATCGCCCCGATATCGGCACCCAGTCTGACCGCATTCGAGGCGGCCGATGTGGTGAATTCCACTGTGTCGAACAGGCCGCGCTCGAGCGCGGGGAGAACCTCGCCGGCAGGAATGCGCACGGTCGTCGCGCCAAGATGCGCAACGATCGTATCCGAGGCCGGCGAAAAGGCGCTGCGAATCTTGCGTCCTTGAAAATCGCCGGCCGAGCGGATCGGCCTTCTGGTGACGATGGCTGTCTGCCCCCGGCTCCAATAGGCCAGCGGCACAAGGCGCCGATCGCGTCCGACTTCGGCCAGGATCGCATCACCCAAGACATCATCCTGTTGCGCGAACAGGTCCTGTACGTCGGCGATTTGCGCGGGCTGCAGTATCGAAGAGGTCAGCGCCTGGTTCGCGATCAGCTTGTTGGCGATGAGCAGATCAAGGGAGACGAGGCCGATCCGCAGCCTTTCGCCCTGCAGGGCATTCACGAACTCGGCGCCGGCGGCGGGAAGGTCGCTCTCTTTCACGCCGATGCGAAGCGCGATCAGCTCGGGGTCGGATCTGAGACGGTCGATCAGCGTGCGTGTCGGGGCATCGACGGCGGCCGGCCGCAGCAGCTCGATTTCCGACGACTGCGGAAGTGCCGGACTGGATGACAGGCACATGACGATGACGGCGAGCCGGGCGAGCGGGCGGCGCATTGCTTTAGTCCCCCGACCTCATCTTTTCCCGTGTAAATACTAGCGGCATATATGAATGGTTGCAATGACCTGGCGGCCGCTTTCGGCGCAATTGCGATTGTCATGCGGCCGGCGTGCTGTAGAAAGCGCATTCTTTTGTTGAAGGCTCCGTATGCCCGATCTCCTGCTCGAATTTTTCTCCGAGGAAATCCCCGCCCGCATGCAGCCGCGCGCGGCCGAGGATTTGCGCAAGCTCGTCACCGACCGCCTGGTCGCGGCCGGCCTCGTCTATGAGGGTGCCAAGGCGTTCGCCACCCCGCGCCGGCTCGCGCTCGCCGTGCATGGCATTCCCGCCCGCCAGCCCGACCTGAAGGAAGAGAAGAAAGGCCCGCGCCTCGGCGCGCCGCAGAGCGCGATCGAGGGCTTTCTCAAGAGCGCGGGGCTTGCCTCGATCGATCAGGCCAAGATCGAGAAGGACCCCAAGAAAGGCGAGTTCTATGTCGCCGTCGTCGAGAAGAAGGGACGCGCGGCCATCGACGTGATCTCGGAAATCGTGCCGGACGTCGCGCGCAACTTTCCCTGGCCGAAATCGATGCGTTGGGGGGCGGCGTCGGCGCAGCCCGGCGCGCTCGCCTGGGTGCGCCCGCTGCATTCGATCGTGGCGACCTTCGGCCCGGAAACCGAAGACCCGCAAGTGGTGAAATTCGCGGTCGGCGGGATCGCGTCCGGCAACACCACGCGCGGACATCGCTTCATGGCGCCGGAAGCGATCGATGTGCGGCGCCAGGCCGACTACATGGAGAAACTGGAAAAGGCGAAAGTCATCGTCGATCCGGCCCGCCGGCAGGACATCATCCTCGCCGAAGCCAGGAATCTGGCGTTTGCGCAGGGCTATGAGCTGCTTGAGGATGCCGGCCTCCTGATCGAGGTTGCGGGCCTGGTCGAATGGCCCGTGGTGCTGATGGGCACCTTCGACCGCGCGTTTCTCGCCATCCCCGACGAGGTGATCCGCACCACCATCCGCAACAACCAGAAATGCTTCGTGCTGCGCGACCCGCAGGCCGCCCGGCTCGCCAACAAGTTCATCCTGGTCGCCAATATCGAGGCCGCCGACGGCGGCAAGGCGATCGTCGCCGGCAACGAGCGCGTGATCCGCGCGCGCCTGGCGGACGCGAAATTCTTCTACGAGACCGACCTGAGGACCAGTCTCGAAGACCGGCTGCCGAAATTCAGGGATATCGTGTTCCACGAGAAGCTCGGCACGCAATGGCAGCGCATCGAGCGCATCGAACGCCTTTCGGCCGCGCTCGCCCCGCTCGTCAAGGCCGACGTGGACAAGGCGCGGCGCGCCGGGCGTCTGTGCAAGGCGGATCTCCTCGCCGACGTCGTCGGCGAATTTCCCGAGCTGCAGGGCCTGATGGGCAAGTATTACGCCGAGGCGCAGGGCGAGGACGAGGCGGTGGCGCACGCCATCGAGGATCATTACAGCCCGAAGGGACCCGATGACCTCGTGCCGGGCGATCCGGTCTCGGTCGCGGTTGCGCTCGCCGACAAGATCGATACGCTGGTCGGCTTCTGGGCGATCGACGAGAAGCCGACCGGCTCGAAAGATCCGTATGCCTTGCGGCGCGCGGCGCTCGGGGTGATCCGGCTCGTCCTGACCAACGCCGTCCGCATCGGGCTGCTCGACGTGTTCGGCCGCGCCACCGAAGGCTATCTCGAACAGAACAACGCGCATGTCATCGCCGCGCTCGGCAAGGGCGGCGTGCCCGCGAGCGAGTTCGATGCCATCCGCCGGAGCTTCGCCGCGCTGACCGGCGCGGGCCTGCGCGAATTCTTCGCCGACCGCCTCAAGGTGCAGTTGCGCGAGCAGGGCGCGCGCCACGATCTCGTCGACGCCGTCTTTTCGCTCGAAGGGCAGGACGATCTCGTCCTGATCGTGCGGCGGGTGGAGGCGCTCGGCCGCTTTCTCGATACCGACGACGGGAAAAACCTGCTCGCCGGCACCAAGCGCGCCGCCAACATCCTGCGCATCGAGGAAAAGAAGGACGGCCGCGCCTATACCGCGGCGCCGGACGGCGCGCTGCTGAAGGTGGCCGGACTGAAGCGCCTGCGTTTCGACGGCGTCGCGCGCGTGTTCGACTGCGAGGAGGACTGCGCCCGCGTGGTGCGCGACCGCGCCTACCGCGAGGGCGAC
>WBUW01000319.1 GCA_008933495.1 Pseudorhodoplanes sp. | reverse complement strand
GGTAGGCAGGGGGTGGGTTCTATCGTGAAGGGGAAGACATGTCTGAGCTCATCATACCCCTGATCATGTGCGGTGGCGCCGGCACGCGCCTGTGGCCGGCCTCGCGCGAGGGCCGGCCCAAGCAGTTTCTACCCCTGTTCGGAAAATTTTCGACCTTTCAGGATACGCTGCGGCGCGTTTCCGATCCGACTTTATTCGGCAAGCCGATAGTCATCACTAACAGCCAGTATCGCTTCATTGTGACTGAGCAGCTCGCCGAGATCGGAATCGAGGCCGACATCTTGCTCGAGCCGATGCGGCGCGATTCCGGTCCGGCGATTGCGGCGGGCGCGGCGTTTGCACTCAAGCGCGGCAACGACCCAGTGGTGGTCGCGCTTGCCGCCGATCATATCGTGGCTGACACGCCGAGTTTTGTTGCGGCGTGCCGCAGGGCGGCAGAGGCGGCTAACGAGGGCCGCATCGTCACTTTCGGTGTGCGCGGCGACCGCCCGGCGACCGAATATGGCTATATGCGCCCGGGCGCCAAGCTGAAGGACCAGGTGTTCACGGTCGAGCAATTCGTTGAAAAGCCGGACGTCGAGACTGCGGAAAAATACATTGCACAGGGCTTTTTATGGAATTCCGGCAATTTCGTTTTCCGCGCCGGCGTGTTTCTGGATGAATACCGCGCCTTCGATCCGGCAACCGCCGAGGCCGCCGCGCAGGGGGTTGCGAAGGCCGGCGTCGATCTCGGCTTCGTCACCCTCGATTCCGAATCTTTCGCGCGCGCCAAGGCCAATTCGGTCGATTATGCTGTGATGGAGAAGACCCGGTGCGCTGCGGTGGTTCCGCTCTCCTATGGCTGGTCCGATGTCGGCTCCTGGAACGCGGTGTGGGAATTATCCGTGCGTGACGAGGCCGGCAATTCGGCGCAGGGGTCGGCGGTCTTCGTCAATACCAGCAATTCCTTCGCCTCCACCGAGAAGCCGCTGGTCGCATTGTTCGGCGTCAGCGATCTCGTGGTGGTAGCGAGCGAGGACGCCGTGCTGATCGCCAACCGCTCCGACACCAACGGCATGAAGCAACTGGTGCAGAAGCTCAAAGAGGTGGCGCCGCAGGTCACCGTTGATCATTTGAAGGTGCACCGGCCCTGGGGCAATTATCTGTCACTCGACAATGGTTCGCGGTATCAAGTGAAGCGCATCGTGGTGAAAACGGGCGGCCGACTTTCACTACAATATCACAATCATCGTTCCGAGCATTGGGTGGTGGTGCGCGGCACCGCGCGCGTGACGCTCGGTAATGAGATCAGGATGCTGCAGGAGAACGAGTCGATCTATATTCCGCTTGGCACGCCGCACCGGCTGGAAAATCCCGGCAAGATTGATCTCGAATTGATCGAGGTGCAGACTGGCAGCTATCTCGGCGAGGACGACATCATTCGCATCGAGGACGATTACCGCCGCTCATAGGGCGGCGACTGTTGATTGGAGAGCGCCACGCCCGCCGGCCACGTCAGGAGCCAGATCAACCCACCGCATAGACCAACGGCGAAATTCGCCGCGCCCATGATCAGCGAGATCGCCAAAGCGTCACCGGCGTCGTTTCCTGATAGGGTGAAGGTCGTAATCATTAGACCCTCGCGTAGACCCCAACCGGCGATGCTGACCGGGATGGTCGCGAGCAATACGACTGGTGGCAGCAGACACATCGCCACGATAAAGTCGAGGTGCGTGCCGATTGTGCGTGCTGCGGTCCAGGCGACGAATACCGTCGCAATATGGATGACGATCGAGGCTCCCATCACGAAGGCCGCGCGCGAGGGCTGCGCCAACAGGGCGCGCAGGATACCCGAGGCGGCGACGAAGTGACGAGTCAGCCAGAATTGATTGAGCCAGCCCTTTAAGCCGGCACTGAGGGCCGCGAAGGCTAGCCCTCCGGTCACGCCGCCTCCGCCGATCAACAAGATCGTGGTTCGCGCCAAGGGATCGCTGATGAGATCGAAAGTCCAAGGCAGTAAGACGACGACTAACAGAGCCAGCGCAAATATGCCGACGGCACGATCGACGAAGACGGAATAAGCCGCGAATCTCCAGCCGGCCTTCTGCTCACGCGCGAGCAGCCAGATGCGTGCGGTGTCCCCCCCGATCGTCGAGGGAAGCGTTTGGTTGAAGAAGGCGGCAATATAAGTGATGCGCTGGCTAGCGGTTACGGAAAACGGTGCGCCGACCGCGTGTACGATCGTCTGCCAGCGTGTTGCTTGCAGCGCGATTTGCCCCGCCAGCACGCCGAGCATGAGCGACATCCAGCCCCAGTGGAGGTTCGCGAAACGCGCGCTCAGCGTCTCGAGACTCACCGTGTGTACGGAGAGATAGATCAGGAGAGCAGTCGCAACTACTTTTAGCAGTAATACCGAGACGCGCTGCATTGCCCGGCGCTCCACAGGTTCTGATTTTCAAGCAGTAGCGTTCTATCGGCCGGGTTCCGTCAGGACAAACGAATTAAGGGGCGGTCAGGGAGCCAGGAGGCGCGAGCAGCAATTTGTGCTTGAATTTGGCGTGCCTTCACAGCCATATCTCGCCTGAGCCGAACCGAGTGGATTGAAGCGATGACCGTCAAGCTGAGCGCCCTCAAAGTCAAGCTGTTTACCGACGGCGCCGACAAGGCGCAGATCGTCGATATGGCGAAGAATGCCTGGATCGCAGGCTTCACCACCAATCCCTCGCTGCTCAAGAAGGCCGGCGTGCGCGATTACGAAGCCTATGCGCGCGATCTCGTGGCCGCCGTGCCGGACCGGCATATCTCCTTCGAGGTCTTTTCCGACGACATCCCCGAGATGGTGGCGCAGGCACGCGTGATCGCGACATGGGGCGCCAATGTCTATGTCAAGCTGCCGGTATCGACGACGCGCGGCGAGTTTCTGTTCGACGCCGTGCGCTCCCTGTCGGCCGACGGCGTGAAGATCAACATGACGGCGATTTTCACCGCCGATCAGGTCGCGCGTGCGGTCGAGGCGCTGGCGGGCGGGGCACCGGCCTGCGTTTCGGTGTTCGCCGGACGGCTCGCCGATCTCGGTATCGACTATGGTCCGCTGACCAGGGACGCCGTGGAGCGCGCCCGCCGTACGCCGAATGTGGAAGTCATCTGGGCCTCCACGCGCGAAGTGTTCAACGTGATCGAGGCGGACCGCATGGGCTGCCACATCATCACGGCGCCGGCCGACATTCTCAAGAAGCTGCCCGTTTTGGGCAGCAAGAGCGGCGACCAGCTCTCCCTCGATGCGGTCAAGGCTTTCCGGGAGGATGCGCTGTCCGCAGGCCTGACGCTGGATCTGAAGGGCCGGCATTAATCCGCGTGCGGATGGCGCCGGTATCCGGCGCCTGAGCCGTATGATCGACCGGCCGGCTGCTTGCGAAGGGGCAGGCAAATCAGAGCGTTAACGCTTGAACGCCCGGGCCGCCGCCTGCAGCCCGGCCTGCGTCTCCGCAAGGCGCCGCACAGGTTCCGTGGATATTGTAACCATTTGAACGAAAACGTGTTCGTGAGCGGGCCGGCGGGCGTCGCCAGCGGGCTGCCGAGCGTGCTAGTGGACTTCGGCCGGTCGTAGAGGCGGTGCGGGGGTAGGGTAGCAATGGTAAAGGCGGTCAAGGACGACGGCGGCGCGCTTCGCGTCGGCGTCATCGGCGCCGGAATTATGGGGGCCAACCACGCCCGCGTTTTTGCCGGACTTCCCGACATCGAGCTGGTCGGCGTCGCCGATCCCAATCCGCAGCAACGCGACCTCGTCACCCGCATTCTCGGCTGCCCGGCCCTCGACAATTACGAGGCACTGCTCGATCTCAAGCCGCAGGCGGTGACGATCGCCGCGCCCACGCACCTGCATCACGCGATCGCGCTCAAGTGCATCGCACGCGGCCTGCATGTCCTGATCGAGAAGCCGGTCGCGACCAATGTCGACGAAGGCCGCGAGATCATCGCCGAGGCGCGCCGCGCCGGCGTGACGCTGATGGTCGGGCATGTCGAGCGTTTCAATCCGGCCGTCGTCGCTATCAAGCAGGCGCTGGAGAACGAGGACATTCTGTCGATTGCGATCACGCGCGTCGGTCCGTTCCCGCCGCGCATGTCGAATGTCGGCGTGGTCATTGATCTTGCGGTTCACGACATCGATCTGATCCGCTGGTTCACCGATTCCGATATCGTCGAGGTCCAGCCGCAATTGTCGAACGCGGTCGCCGAGCGCGAGGACATCGCGCTGCTGCAGTTCCGCACGGCGTCCGGCGTTTTGGCGCACATCAACACCAACTGGC
>WBUW01000318.1 GCA_008933495.1 Pseudorhodoplanes sp. | reverse complement strand
TCCGGAAGCCTTCGACGAGATCGTCGCCGCCCACCTCAAGCGCGAGCGCGAAAAATTCATGGAGCTGCGCGGCGAGCTTGTCCTCGCGGTCGCGCACGCGCCGGAGCGGGCGCTGCTCGGCGAGCAGCTTGCGCGCAAACGCGATACCGGCGGCCGCGATGTCGCCCTCGACAATCTCGTCGATCAGGCCGGCCGCGCGCGCGTCCGCGGCCGCAATCGGATTGCCGGTCAGGATCATCTGCGCGGCCTTCTCCATGCCGACCAGACGCGGCAGCCGCTGGGTGCCGCCGGCGCCGGGAATGAGCCCGAGCTTGATTTCCGGCAGCCCGAGCCTGGTGCCGGGCGCGGAGACGCGGAAATGACAGCCGAGCGTGACTTCGAGCCCGCCGCCGAGCGGGGTGCCGTGCACCGCGGCGACCACGGGTTTGCCGATGCTGTCGATGAGCGCGATCACATCGACCAGGGTCGGCGCCGTCGGCGGCTTGTCGAATTCGGTAATGTCGGCGCCGGCGATGAAGGTGCGCCCGGCGGCGGTCAGCACGATGGCCTCGACCGCGGCGTCGTCGCGCGCGCGCGTGAAGGCCTCGATCAGGCCCGCGCGCACGTCATGGCTGAGCGCATTGACCGGCGGATTGTCGACCACGATCACGGCGACATTGCCGTCGCGGCGCAACTCGACCTGTCCCGGCATCGTCGTCATTCCCTGGCGTCTGGCATGCGATCCGCCGAGGTGAAAAGCGGTCCGACAAAGGATCGCGCGCGATGGACCGCGCGCAACCGAAGAATCCGGACCGCGATCGCCTTCAACCCGAACGGATCAGGCTCCGCGACGATTAAGCGGGCGTTCTTTTGCCCGTCAACGGAAAAAAGCGCAATTTTGCAGAGCGGAATGCAGTTTTGCAGCATTGACCGCGGGGCCGCCGGCATGATGCCATTGCTGCGGACATCACGGCGTCGGCGGCAGGCCGGGCATGACGACGGGCTTCGACGGCTTTCAGGCTTCCGGCGGACGCATCGGCGAGATCGCGGCCGGCGGCGACCGCAAGTTCGTGATCGCGCTCGCGCGCGGGCTCGAAGTGCTGCGCGTGTTCACGCCGAGCGACGGGTTGCTCGGCAACCAGGAAATCGCCGCCCGCACCGGCCTGCCGAAAGCGACCGTCACGCGCCTGACCTATACGCTCACCAAGCTCGGCTATCTCGCCCACATCACCCGCCTGTCGAAATACCAGCTCGCGCCGGCGGCGCTCGCGCTCGGCTATTCGACGCTCGCCAATATGCGCATCCGGCAGATCGCGCGCCCGCACATGCAGGCGCTCGCCAATTATTCGGGCGCCTCGGTGGCGCTCGGCAGCCGCGACCGGCTGAGCCTGCTCTATGTCGAGCATTGCCGCGCCCGGTCGGCGGTCATGCTGCGGCTCGATGTCGGCGCGCGCATTCCGATCGCCACGACCGCGATGGGGCGGGCGGTGATCGCGGCGGTGCCCGAGCGCGAGCGCGAGTTCCTGATGCGCCACATTGCGCGGCGGGAGCCGAAGAAGTGGCCGAAAATCCGTGCCGGCATCGAGCGCGCGGTGCGCGATCTGGAGACGCACGGCTTCACGATCTCGGTCGGCGACTGGCAGAAGGACGTTGCCGCGGTCGGCGTGCCGCTCATTCCGCCGGACGGTTCCGGCATTTTCGGATTCAATTGCGGCGCGCCGGCCTTTCACTTCAGCCGCGACAAGCTGGAAAACGACATCGGCCCGCGGCTCCTCAACATGGTGCGCAACATCGAGGCCGAGCTTGCCGGCCGCTGACGCGCCGGGCGCGCGTTACGCCGAGCGCGCGGTCGGCAGGCGGAACAGATATCCCGAGCGCGCGAAGCAGTAGCGGTTGCGGCCCTCTTTCTTGGCGGTGTAGAGCGCCTGGTCCGCCATCATCAGAATCTGGCTGTAGGTGCTGTTCTCCTTGCCCGCCGTCACCGCGCCGATGGTAATGCCGATCTCGTGCGGCGCTCCGTCGATCATGAACGGGGCGGCGATCGCCTGCAGGATACGGTCGGCGAGCGCGGCGACATCGTCTTCGCCGCGCGCGTCGGATACCAGGATGGCGAATTCGTCGCCGCCCAGCCGCGCCACCGTGTCGTTCGCCCCGGCGCAGGATTTCAGGCGCGCCGCCACCTCCTTCAGCACGCTGTCGCCGGCCATGTGGCCGAGCGTGTCGTTGATCGGCTTGAAGCGGTCGAGGTCGAGCAGCAGCAGCGCGAAGTGCTCGCCGGTGCGCTGGCCGCGCAGGAACAGCTCGTCGACGCGGTCGCGGAACAGCGAGCGGTTGGCAAGGCCGGTGAGGTCGTCGTGGGTCGCCATTTCGGCGATGCGCGCCTCGGCGCGCTTGCGCTCGGTAATATCGGAAAACGTGCGCACGGTGCCGCCGTCGGGCAGGTCGCGGGTGGTGATGGCCAGCACCGTTCCGTCCGGCCGGGTGCGCTCATAGCGTGTCACCGGCACGGCGCCGTCGTCCTTGCGCACGTTTTGCCAGCTCGTCGGGTCCAGCGGGTTGCCGTTCTCGCGATACTCGCCGCGGTCGATGAGATATCCGATCATGGTGCGCAGCGCCGGCGGGGACTTCAGCCAGACCGGCGGCAGTTCGAGCAGTTCGATCAGCCGGCGGTTGACGACCACGACCTTGCCGTCGGCGTCGGCCATCAGGAGGCCCTGGCTGATATTGTCGAGCGCGGTGCGCATGATCTTGCGATTTCGGCGGGCTTCGGTCTCGCTCGCCCGCAGCGCGCGATAGGTCTGTTCGAGCTTGCGCCGGTGGCGGACGCTCAGGATCATGACCGCGATCACGATCACCGTGACGGCGCCGCCGGTGGCGCCGTACATCATCGCCGAACGGTAATAGGGCGCGAGCACCTCGCTTTCGGCCAGGCCGACCAGGACCGCCAGCGGCAGATCGGCGACCTTGCGGTAGGAGATGATCCGCACGATGCCGTCCAGCCGGCCGTCATTCACATAATATCCGATCGGCCGCTGCTCCAGCCGCTGCAACACGCCGCGGTTGCGGGCCAGCCTGGTGATGTCGGACTGCAAGCCGCGGACGGCGCGAAGATAGCCGTCGGTGCCGAGCAGCGAGATCGCCCCGTATCGCCCGACATCGATGGTCTCGTAGAACTTGATCAACTGGCCGGGGTCGAGCGAGGCGACGATGACGCCGTCGAAGACGCCGTCGGCGCCGGTCAGGCGGCGGCTGAGCTGGATCGCCGGACGCGAGAATGCGTGCTCCTCGACCGGCCGGCCGATGAACAGCGTGTCGCCGTCGGCTTCGATATGAACGCGGAAATGCTCGCGGTCGGCGAGGTCGATGGGCTCGACGGCGCCGAGCGAGGAGGTGGCAAGCTGGCCGTTCCGGTCGATGATCGAATATTGCAGCGCGATCGTGCTGTCGGTCTTCAGGCGATGCGCCCAGTCGATCGCCTGGAAGGAGGCGGGATCGCGCTGGTACATCGTGCGCAGCACCAGCAGCTTCTCGTCCTCGGCGCGAATGATGCGCGAAATGTGCTCTTCAAAAGTGCGCGCGAGATTGGCGGTATCCTGGAAGGCGGCGCGGACCGCCGCCTCGCGTTGTACGCTGAGATGAAACCAGACGCTGGCCCATATCAATGCGATCATGGCAAGGCCGAGTACGATTGTGCCCTGCAGCGACGTCCGCAGCCATGCGCGTATGGTGTTGGTCATTCTATGTGAACCCGCCCCGGCGATGCTTTTTACATAGTGGTATTGGATTAGGATTCTCTTACAGATTCGAATGCGATTTATGCAGGGTTTGATTAAGGATACCGGCGGCCATCGCGGCGCGCGGCGCAGCCACAGCGTGACAAGGCGTCCGGGCGACGCGCGCCCGGTTAACGGGACGCTAACCAAGGCCGGGGAGGGGATCGGGGCAATGTCCGCAGAACTTGCACAGGGCCGCCGCGAGGTGGCGCTCGCCAACCGGATGCTGGCGCACGAAGGCGTGCTCGACGCCTTCGGTCACGTGTCTGTCCGCCATCCGGGCCGCGCGGACCGCTACCTGCTGCCGCGTTCGCGCTCGCCGGAGCTGATCGCGCCCGCCGACGTGCTCGAATTCGACCTCGACTCGCGCCCGGTCGAGGCGTCCGGCGTCCATTTTTATTCGGAACGCGTCATCCACGGCGAAATTTATAAGGCGCGTCCCGACGTGATGGCGGTGGTCCACCATCACGCGCCGGCGATGATGCCGTTCTGCGTGAGCGGGGTGGCGCTGGTGCCGGTTTTCCATCTCGGTGCGCCGATCG
>WBUW01000317.1 GCA_008933495.1 Pseudorhodoplanes sp. | reverse complement strand
GTCAAGCGGCAGGGCGGTGAACAGCTTGAGGAAGCGCTCGACATCACCGTCCTCGGTATTGCGCCAATATTGCCAGTAATCGTACGGGCTCACGAGGTCGGCATTGAGCCAGACCGCGCCGGCTGCCGTCTTGCCCATCTTGGCGCCGGAGGCGGTGGTGATCAGCGGCGAGGTGAGCGCGAACAGATGTGCGTTCATCAGCCGCCGGCCGAGATCGATGCCGTTGACGATATTGCCCCACTGGTCCGAGCCGCCCATCTGCAAGACGCAGCCGTAGCGCTTGCGCAGCTCGACGAAGTCGTAGGCCTGCAGGATCATGTAGTTGAATTCGAGGAACGACAGTTCGTGCTGGCGTTCCAGCCGCAGCTTGACCGAATCAAACGACAGCATGCGGTTGACCGAGAAATGCCGGCCGACGTCGCGCAGGAAGTCGACATAGTTCAGTGAATTGAGCCAGTCGGCATTGTTCGCCATGATGGCGTCGCCCGGGCCGTCGCCGAACGTCAGAAATTTCGAGAAGGTCGCGCGGATGCTGCGCAGGTTCTCGTTGATGATCGCGTCGGTCAGCAGCTTGCGGCTTTCGTCCTTGCCGGACGGGTCGCCGACGCGCGTCGTGCCGCCGCCCATGAGCGCGATCGGGCGATGGCCGGTCTGCTGCATCCAGTACAGCATCATGGTCGGCAGCAGGTGGCCGACATGGAGCGAGGGCGCGGTGCAGTCGTAGCCGATATAGGCCGTGATGCGCGACGAGGCGGCGAGCGCGTCGAGCGCCTCGGGCTCGGAGACCTGGTGGATGAAGCCGCGCTCGGAGAGCGTGCGCAGAAAGTCGGACTTGTAGGCGCTCATTGCGTTGCCTTGTCGCCACGGTGGCGGCGGTGGTGTATCAGGTTCGGCGCGGGATTCAAAATGCAAGGCGGGCTCGGGTGCG
Source organism: Pseudorhodoplanes sp. (assembly GCA_008933495.1). Taxonomy (GTDB): domain Bacteria; phylum Pseudomonadota; class Alphaproteobacteria; order Rhizobiales; family Xanthobacteraceae; genus Pseudorhodoplanes. The sequence goes on along the minus strand of WBUW01000317.1, from coordinate 3,373 downwards.
CGCGATCGGACTGATGAGCGGCACGTCGATGGACGGGATCGACGTGGCGCTGATCGAGAGCGACGGGGAGGCGGTCGCCGGGTTCGGACCGGCGGCGACCTTCGCCTATGCCAAGGCGGAGGCGGCCATCCTGCGGGGTGCGGTTGCGGCGGCGCACGGCCTGACCGACCGCCGCGCGCGCCCCGGCCTCGTCGCCGCGGCCGAGACGCTCACGACGATGCTGCACGCGCAAGCCGTGCGGAAATTTCTCGCTGCGAACGGGATCGACGCCGGCACGGTCGAGGTGATCGGGTTCCACGGCCAGACCATCCTGCATCGGCCGGAGCGCGGGCTGACGGTGCAGATCGGCGATGGCCGCGCGCTTGCGCGCACTCTCGGCATCCGTGTCGTTTACGACTTCCGCGCCGCGGACGTCGCCGCCGGCGGGCAGGGGGCGCCGCTCGTCCCGGTCTATCACCGCGCCCTGGCGCGCATGCTCGATCGCCCGCATCCGATTGCGGTGCTCAATATCGGCGGGGTTGCGAATGTCACCTATCTTGACGGCGTGCCCGATCCCTATGCCTGCGATACCGGGCCGGGCAACGCGCTGATCGACGATTTCATGCGCGAGCGCAACGGCGAAGCGCGCGATCCCGCGGGCGTGAATGCAGGCCGCGGCCGCGTCGATGAAGAAGCCGTCGCGCGCGTGCTCGCGCATCCCTTTTTCGCGCTGCCGCCCCCGAAGTCGCTTGACCGCAACGATTTCCGCGCCTTTGTGGCGCGCGAAACAGGCCTTCACGCCAAGACGACCGCGGATGGCGCCGCGACGCTGACCGCCATCACCGCCGCCGCCATCGCCGCGATCGTGCCGCATCTGCCGGCCGCGCCACGCAGCTGGGTCGCGGCCGGGGGCGGCATCCACAATGCCACGCTGATGCGGATGCTGGCGGAGTGCCTTGCGCCGGCGCGCATCGAGACCGCAGACGCCGTCGGCTGGAATGCCGATGCGCTCGAAGCCCAGGCGTTCGCCTTCATGGCGGTGCGCACCGTGCGCGGGCTGCCGATCACGTTTCCGACGACGACGGGCGTGCCCGCGCCGACGACCGGCGGGGTCGTGGCCGAGCCCTGACCGCTCAACGCATCCGGTCGCGCACGATCCGCTCGACGCCCTTGACGATACGGGCGAGCGTATCGGTATCGACCTTGTCGGGAGTGTCGGTCGGGCGGTGATAGTGCGGATAGCGGAACGGGGCGGTGTCGGTGATCATCACCGCCTGGTAGCCGAAGCGCGCGAAGGCCCAGTGGTCCGACCAGCCGATGCCCGGAATGAGGCCCGGCGCCACCCCGCCGATGCTCGGAAAGGCGGTGTGGGAGCGGAACGAGCGGATCGTGTCCTGCAGGAGCGGACGCGAATTGAGCATGCCGACAAAGGCGACGAAGTCGCCGCGGTCGGCGAAGAACAGGCCGAAGGGCGCGGGATAGCGCTGGGTGCCGGGCGCGCTTGAAAAATAGCCGAGCGTCTCCAGCGAATACATGGTCGTCACGCGCTCGCCGCGCTCCGCCAGCATCCGCGCGTAATTGAGGCTGCCCATCTCCTCGGTCGCGAAATAGGGCAGCTCCTCGTTGACGAACAGCACGAAGCGCAGGCGCCTGGGAGCGCCGGCCTTGAGGTCGGCGAGAAGCCGCACGAGCTCGATGACGGCCGCCGTCCCGGTCGCGTTGTCGTTGGCGCCGGGCGTGCCGCGCGCGCTGTCATAATGCGCGCCGACCACGATGGTTTCCGGATCGATGCCCGCGGGTTCGAACACCACATCGATATTGCGCACGTCCTTGCCGCGCGCGCGATAGACCTGGCGCCCGGGCGCAAATCCGTATCCGGCGAGCGTCGCTTCGATGTAGCGGGCGGCCTGCTGCAGCGCCTCGTAATGGTCGAGATTGTGCTCGCGCGAACCGATCGCCTCGATGTGGCGGCGCAGGCGCGCCGAAAGCGCAATCTCTTCCGGCGTCAGCGGCGGCAGCGTGCCGGCATGAGTTCGGCCGGGAACGACGACGGAATAGCGGTAAGCGCCGTAGCCGGCGGCGAGTATCGCGAGAAGTGCAACAACCGTCAGCAGCACAGCGCGTCCCGCCACCGCCGCCACCCGCGCGTTGCTAGGCGGCGCTGGTCTTGCGGTCGGTCTTCAGCCGCTTGTCGAGATAGGTGTTGACCGTCTGCATCAGCGGCTCGATCTTGCCGTCGAAGAAATGATTGGCGCCGGAAATGACCTTCTGCTCGATCACGATTCCCTTTTGCGTCTTGAGCTTGTCGACGAGACCGGTCACGTCCTTGTGCGGGACGACCGCGTCCTTGTCGCCGTGCACGATCAGCCCGGACGAGGGGCAGGGCGCCAGAAACGAAAAGTCATAGAGATTGGCCGGCGGGGCGATCGAGATGAATCCCTCGATCTCGGGGCGACGCATCAGGAGCTGCATTCCGATCCAGGCGCCGAAGGAGAAACCCGCGATCCAGCACGAGCGCGCTTCCGGATTGATCGACTGCGCCCAGTCGAGCGCCGACGCTGCATCCGACAATTCGCCGGTGCCGTGGTCGAAGGTGCCCTGGCTGCGTCCGACGCCGCGGAAATTGAAGCGCACGACCGTGAAATTGCGGTGCACGAACGCGTAATAGAGCTGGTAGACGATCTGGTGATTCATCGTGCCGCCGAACTGCGGATGCGGATGCAGGACGATGGCCAGCGGCGCATTCTTCTGCGCGGCGGGATGATAGCGACCCTCGATCCGTCCGGCCGGACCGGTGAAGATAACCTCAGGCATTCGGGCGATTTGACCTCAGCGGCGTCGGGGAGCTGCGCGCCTGCGGCACCGTCGGGTCAGGCATGCGCTTGACGGGACCAGCGGACACACGTAACTATTTAGAACCATTCTAATTTATGGCAACGCCTGAATGGCCGAAAACGCAGCGCGCAAAGGGGCCGACAGGCACGATACCGACTTTCTACCATGACCGCAGGGGCAAAAAGCAAGTCTCGCGTCGTAGGATCGGTTAAGTTTGATATGAAGACTTGGCCGGCTACGGCCTGCTGATGGTAGCGAGGTAAGTATGGCGCGGCGCGCCTATCTCGACTGGAACGCGACGGCGCCCCTGCGGCCGCAGGCGCGGGCGGCCATGGTCGCGGCAATTGACGTGCTCGGCAACCCGTCCTCGGTTCATGCCGAAGGCCGGCGCGCGCGCCACCAGGTCGAAGAGGCCCGCGAAAAGGTGGCCCGCCTGGTCGCGGCCGACGCCGCCGGGGTCACATTTACCTCGGGCGCGACCGAGGCCAACGTGCTGGCGCTGCACCCGGCCCTGGAAATCGCCGGCGCGCGCGGGCATCGCGATCGTCTCCTGGTTTCG
>WBUW01000316.1 GCA_008933495.1 Pseudorhodoplanes sp. | reverse complement strand
TACCGCCGCCCCCTCGCTGGCCGAGACGAACACGAGAATGCCGGCGGTATAAAGCAGATAGAAGGCGACCGCCGGCACGAGGCGCAATGCGCCGAGCATGTCGCCGACCTGCGACTTGAAGAAGTCCTTGGCCAGCACGCCGAGGAACAGGAAATCGAGCGGAACCATCACGGCGAGCGTGGCGAGGTAGAGCACCAGATAGCGTTTCACGGCTGCACCCCTGTTGCGTCTGCATTGCAATACGGACGCGCCCGCGCAGGGTTTCACGAGTGCTTTTCCGCGGCGAAAACTTGTGGCAATCCGACGACGTACCCTCTTTCGGAGCAACCGATGCCGATCCTGAGCGCCGACCAGCAGCCGCCCTTCGCCCATTTCATGGGCATGACCATCACCACGGTGACACCCGACCTTGTCCGTGCCGAAATGCCGGTGCGCGAGGAACTCGGCAACCGCAACGGCGTGTTGCACGGCGGCGCGATCATGGCCTTGGCCGACAATCTCGGCGGCACGGGCGCGGTTGCCAACCTGCGCGAGGACCAAACCACCATGACCATCGAGAGCAAGACCAATTTCTTCGCCGTCATTCCGGTCGGCGATGTCGCGATCGCCGAGTCGATTCCGCTGCATCGCGGGCGCACCACGATGGTCTGGCAGACCCGGATCACGCGACGCGACGGCAAGCTCGCGGCTCTCGTGACGCAGACGCAACTCGTTTTCGCCGCACGATGACATGAGCGATCCGATGCGGCTCACGGGCTGCCGCCGCGACCTGCGGCCTTCTGATCACCCGGCGCTGGCGGCCGGCGCCTGATCTGCCTCGGCATTTTCGACGGCGACGGCGACGGATTGCGCATGGCCTGGACGCCGGGAGAGCGCGCCGCCGGCGCCCGTCTGGCGGATTTTCTCGACCGAGCAGCCCGAGGTCAGGCCGGTTGCAAACGATCCGTTGCCCGTCGTCGATCATGACATTGCCGGCAAACGCACACTCGACGCGCTTGCCACGATCAGGTCATGAGCGCGCCGGGAGCACATTGACCAGAAACACCGCCACCGCGCAGATCGCCATGCCGACCAGCGCCAGTGGGCTGAGCCGCTCGTCGAACGCAAAATAAGCCAATAGCGCGGTTACCGTTGGCACGAGATAGAACAGGCTCGCAACCTGCGTCGCCGGCGCGCGCCGGATCAGCCAATACATCAGCGCGATGGCGCCGCCCGACATCACGACGACCATCCAGCCGAGCGCGAACATGAATTCGACGGTCCAGCGCACCACACGGGTTTCGAATGCGAACGCAGCGGCCGCGAACAACGCCGCGCAGGTGGCAAACTGCACGAGATTCCCCGCCCGCCAGTCGATCGCGTTGCAGAAGCGCTTCTGGTACAGCGAACCGAGCGTGATCCCTAGCAGCGAGACGAGGGTCGCGATCCATCCCGCGAACGCCGCGCCGTCGAGTATGTTGCGGTCGCGCAGCACGAGTATCATGCCGAACAATCCGACCACGAGCCCGGTCCATTGCAGCGCCGTCACGCGTTCGCCGAGAAAACGGTTGGCAAGCGTCGCGGTCAAAAGCGGCTGCAATCCGGCGATGAGCGCGGATATTCCGGCCGGAACCCCGAGACTGATCGCGGCAAAAACGCCGCCGAGATAGAGCCCGTGCACCAACGTTCCGGCCACGATGCTGTGTCCGGTCTCCGCCGCGCTGAGCCGGCGCGGGCGAACGATCGCAACGATCACGACAAAAATCGCGGCAACAAGCACCATACGCCACATCAGGTAGCTCATCGGCTCCGCATATGGCAGGCCGTATTTCGCGCCGATGAAGCCCGTGCTCCACAGGAACACGAACAGGGATGGCGCAATGCGCACCACGATCGATTCAGACGATGTCGGCATGGCAGTTCCGGCGGGCGAGGCGGTTATGTCTTGAACCGTATTCGATCGGGTTTCAAGTTATCCGCGTCTTGGATCGCGCGGCGCCCGCGCGGACAGCCTTCGGGGATTGTCCGGCGGCTGCCCGCGAATGCGGCCTTGTGGGTCGAAGACGGCATCCATGTCGGCACCGCACAAGTCGCCGTGGCGCAACTGGTTCGCGGCCGCAAACACCCGCGCGATCGCGCCCGCCGCAAGGATTCGTAAGACTGCGCACGGGGTCGGGCTCCGCTTGCCGCGGTCTTGCCGCAAAAATGTTGCATACGTGTTGCCGATTTCACCTGCTACCGGCCCGAATCGCCGGACCGGCCAGGTGTAAAGCTGGGTCGTCTGCGACGGAGACCGCGCCGTGGATCACTTGCTGAACGTGGCGTTTTACGAGGGCATCTGGCGTTCGATCGCCGCCATCGCATCTGCGATCATCCTGATGCTGTGCCTGAGCACGAGCCTCAGCTCGGCCCTGATGATTGCCGCCCACGTCGCCCTGTTCTTCACGATATTGATGATCCGTAACGCGGCGGAGCTGGCATGCATGAGCCTGCCGCGTGCCACCGCGCAAATGCGGACACGCGCGCCCATTCCCTGGACCGGATGCCGCGCCTCCGTCCTCACGCTCGGCTTCGCAAAAGCCGGTTCGGCGATTGCCGTGGCCTGCTCGGCCGGAGCGCTCGTGCTCTGACGCTACCGCTCGAATTGCGGATCGACCGGCACCCGATAGCCGTTTGCGAGCCGGTTGGTCTCGTTCGCCATGCCGGTCACCGCCATCAGTTCGCCGAACATGGCTTCCGTCATTCCGGCCTTGCGCGCCGCCGCGCCATGGCTTGCGATGCAATAGGCGCAGCCATTGGTCACGCTGACCGCGAGATAAACCATCTCCTTGGTGAGCGGATCGAGCGCGCCCGGCGCCATCACGGCCTTGACGCTTTCCCAGGTGCGGCGCAGCAGGGCCGGATCGCGCGCGAGATGCTTCCAGAAATTGTTGACGTCCGGCACGTTGCGCGATGCCTTGATGTCATCGAAGATCGCGCGGACCTCGGGCGTCGCGTCGGCATAATTGACCGGCTGGGGTGTCGTCTTGGGTGATGTCATCGCGGAAATTCTCCTCCGAACGCGAGGGAAGCGCGCCCTGATCGATTGATCAAGATCAACGAAACGCCGCGCAAAATAATCATTATACATAGTTATGTTTATTCCGATCACGGCACGCACATCAAGGAGTGCATCATGAAAGCATGCGACGTGATGACACTGAATGTGATTACGATCGGGCCTGATCTCGATGTTACCGCCGTCGCCAACACGCTCGTGGGCAATCAGATCAGCGCGGTCCCGGTCGTCGCGATGGACGGCAAGCTGCTCGGCATTGTGTCGGAGGGCGACCTGATGCGTCATACCGGCACCGACGCGGAACGGCGCCGATCGTGGTGGCTCGACTTTTTCCGGGACAGCAGCACGCTCGCCCGCGACTTCGCCCGCACCCATGCCCGCAAGGCGAAAGATGTGATGACCCGCAATCCGATCACGGTTTCGCCCGACACCGCGTTGAGCGAGATCGCGACGCTGTTCGAGAAGCATGGCATCAAGCGCGTGCCGGTCGTGCTCGGCGGGCGTCTGGTCGGGATCGTCAGCCGCGCAAATCTCATCCAGGCGCTGGCGAGCCGCGGCAGCGATGTTTTCCCGCCGCGCGCGCGAAGCGACGAGGCCTTGCGCGAGGCGATCGTCACCTGCCTGCGGGATCAGCCATGGGCCAAGCGCCCGATCAACATCGTCGTCAACCAGGGGGTGGTCGATCTGTGGGGCTTCGTCGACAACGCAGCGGAGAAGGACGCCATCCGGGTGGCCGCCGAGGCGACGCCCGGGGTCAAGGCGGTCAACGACAATCTGCGGGTCTATCCGGCGGTCTACGGCGCCTCCTGACGCGCTCCGGCGCAGGTCATTTGCGGCCGGCGCGCGGGATGGCGTCGCCTTCGAACCGGCGCGGGCCGGGTTCGATGACGCCACACGGCCGGCACTCGAACGAAATCATGTCGTGGGGATGATGGAGCGGCATACGGATGTGAACGATCGCCATCGGGCGGCCGCATCGTCCACACGCGGGGCTCCTGCTGAGATCACCGGTCATCCGCCGCAATTCAAAAACCCGCAAGGCCGCGGCGAGAGGCAGGAGCCGTGGCGACGCGCGCCGCCTGCCGCCCCGACAGGCGAAGCGCCGAGTCCTGCCTCCCGCACACGGGAAAAATCGCGGTAATACAGCGATCAGAAATTGACTTAAATCAAACCCGCCGGAATTTGCCGGTCCTGTTGCAAAACGGTTAGCCGCCGGCGAGCGGAGGACGGGGGGCACGGCCGGCAGCCACCGCTTGCGCGCGGCGGCTGCGCCCTACGGGGC
>WBUW01000315.1 GCA_008933495.1 Pseudorhodoplanes sp. | reverse complement strand
GAAAACCGCCTTGACCTTTTTGCCGTGCGCGACCGCCCGGTCCAGCGCCGCCTTGAGATCTGATGGTCTCATCAATCCTGTCGAGGGATCGACGTCCGCAAAAACGACATCGGCACCGACAAAATATGCCGCATTAGCGGTCGCCAGGAATGTCACAGCGGGCACGACGATTGTATCGCCGGCTTTCAAGCCAAGTGCGAGCGCGGCCAGATGCAACGCTGCTGTCCCATTCGAGCAAGTTGCAGCGAACGGTGCGTCGACCGCCTTCGCCAGATCATCCTCAAACGCTGTGACGGCCGGTCCCGTCGTCAGGTAGTCCCCGCGCAGCACGTCGACGACCGACGCAATATCGGCCTCGTCGACGGCCTGGCGGCCGTAAGGAAGGAATTCCAGGTTCATTCGGCGCTTTCGGCCAGAAGACGACGCATTTCCGCCGCATCAAGCCATTGCGTATTCGTGTCGCTGCGATAGCTGAATCCGTCAGGAACAGGCTTGGCGCCGGTGCCGTCAAGATGATCGCGCGTCCAGAATGCAAACGCCGGCTCGATCACGTAGCGGTCACTCAGCTCCAGTGTCGTGCGTGCATCGTCCTCCGAAATCATCATCTCATGCAACTTCTCGCCCGGACGTATACCGACGATATGCGTAGGCAGATTGGGCGCTATCGCGCGAGCCAAGTCTGTCATTCGCATGCTGGGAATCTTCGGGATGAAAATCTCTCCACCTCGCATCAGACCGAGACACGACGTTACGAAGTCCACTCCCTGCTTCAGCGCGATCCAGAAGCGCGTCATGCGAGCATCTGTGATCGGCAAGCTGTGTGCGCCCTCCTTCAGCAAACGCTGGAACAGCGGAATGACGCTCCCGCGAGATCCCATCACGTTGCCATAACGCACGACCGAGAACCGGGCGCCTCGGCCGCCCGAAAGATTATTGGCTGCGATGAAGATTTTATCCGACGCGAGCTTGCTGGCGCCATAGAGGTTGATGGGGTTGGCCGCCTTGTCGGTCGACAGCGCAATGACCCGCTTTACGCCTGTGCGCAAAGCTGCCTGAACTACGTTTTCCGCACCATGGATATTGGTCCGAACGCATTCAAATGGATTGTACTCGGCCGCCGGTACCTGTTTGAGGGCGGCAGCGTGGATGACGACGTCGACATCGCGCATCGCCATCTCCAGTCGTGTCGGATCACGTACATCGCCGATGAAATACCGCAAGCTCGGCGCCCGCAAAGTGGGATCCTGCTGCATCTCAAATTGCTTGAGCTCGTCACGCGAAAAAACGATCAGACGCTCGGGCTGATGGCTCTTGAGAACGCTGCGCAGAAAGCACCGCCCAAAAGAGCCTGTGGCGCCCGTCACGAGCACTGAACCACTCAGCAATGCATTCAAGTCATTGGTCATTCGTCACTTCATCTCAGGCAAAGATATGCGCCCGGCTCCCAGAGCGGCCTCGGCAATGATCCAGTCGTCCTCGGTATCGATATCGAGCGTGGTAAGGCCGTTATGCTGCAGATACAAGCAGCGCGACGGCGTGAAAGTCTTGGACTCTCGCAGCGCGGCTGGCCGGATCATATACAGTGCGCCAGATGGAACAAAGGCAGCACCGGATTCGCTCGACAACCGAGAAAGGTAGCCAGCGGAAGCCGTGTATATGTGAGCCAGCCCGACATCAACGGGCTTTACCGCAACCAGCGCCTGCGCCTCCTTATTGGCACGCATATTTGCTAGACCGTCGCGAAGCAGATCCGGATGACGAAACGGCGAGGTCGCCTGCAAGAGCATGATCAGCTCAGGCTCAGATTGACCGAATTCTGGCGTCGTATCGAGCCAGTGCAGCACGACATCCGGAGTTGGCGTATCGTCCTCAGCAAGTTGCCGTGGCCGCAGGCCGGGCACACGAAAGCCAAGACGCCGTCCCTCGTCCGCAATTGCCTCATCGTCCGTGGAAAGAAACGGCACAACCGGTATCTCAGCAGCCTGAACGGCGCGCCATGTCCATTCCAGGAGCGAGGCACCGCCAAGCCGCCGGATATTCTTGCCCGGGAGACGCTTCGACCCTCCACGCGCCGGGACGAGTATGGCTACGCCGGTCTGCACGCTTACTGGCGCCAAAGATACGCGCCAAGATATTGCGGGCGCGGCCACGACAGTTCGGAACGGTCCGGCTTAGGCAGGCTATTTGGTGCCTCGACGACACGCCGCAACGTGTCTTTCCATTTGCTGGGGTCAGAGCAATCGATTCTCCCGCGATTGGGATAAAGCGTGTCTCCGAGTGCCAGTATCTCCTCACGATATCGCGCGGTTTCGATGACCGGCACGCCTTCGAGATAGCAATCGAACATAACATTCGAGCCGTTTGTCGAAATGGCTGCAGTTGCAAGTCCCAGCAGAAGTTGCGGATGCGCATGGGTAACGCGCACGTCAAGCGACGGAAATTGAGCGATGTCGCTGCGCAGAAGCTCAAGGTCGCAGATCGGATGCGGCTTGATCACTATCGACGCTTCCGCGGCATGCAGCGTCAGCGCATGCAACATGTTCAGAAAGGTATCACGCACATTATCGGTCTGCGATGGAATTACCGCCGGTCCGGGATAAAACAATGCGATCACCGGATTCCGCAGCTTGGTGAGGTCACGCCCCTGTTCATCTTGAATGCCCGTATCCGAACGAACCTCAGTCAGGAAATTCCGCCAGGCGGAGTAGTCCCGCGGCGTACCGATCAACAGCGAGGGGGCGGACGAATATCCCGCATAGTCGTTTGCTTGCTGCGGATGATAAATCAGGAACGCGTCGCCACTATCGCGCCAGCGCATGTCACGGTCCGCGGTCTTTAGCCGATGGGCGAAGTTCAGCGCCGGATTGGCGGGAAAAGCCGGCTTGCAGTAAGTGCACGCTCCACCGCCGCCAAGACGTGCCGCAAACGCAAGCACGCTCAAGGGAAAGTATCCGAGGTCGCTTGGTGAGAGGAGCAGGCTTCTATGCGTTACAAGCTGCCAGAACCACATGACAAGTCGAAGCGCCGCCCCGACCTTCGAACCTAGGGTCCCATCACCGTTCGAAAGTATAGCAATGGCCCCTGTGCGGTTCATGGCACGAAAGAGTACGTAATTGCGCTCAACAATAGGTAGCGCCTTCGCGTTCAGGAACAGAAAAGAAATCGAAAGGTCCGGCGATTCATCTTTCAGCTGCATCGCGACAGGCAAGATGCTGTCCAGACCGACAAGCTTGTTGCCGAGAAGGGTCACAACCCGTCGCGGTTTGCGGCGAAGCGGCGGCGGCGTCTCGGATGGCATTTGATGCGCGCGGGCGATCACGAATGTCCAACAAAAATCGTCTTGCGCCGCAGATCGTCATGTCTGTGAAGACCTTGCAGCACCTCTGCAACACGTGGCCCAGCATGACCATCACCATAGATATTGTGTGTGCCAAAGCGGCTCTTTCTGGCGTCGACCCGCTTCATCGCACTGATGATATCCACCTCATTCGCTTCGACGCGGATCACGTTTTCACCCGCCTCACGACCTTTCTGCCGGCCGCCCACATCGATCACAGGCAGTCCGAAGGTCGCAGCCTCAATAATGCCGCTTGACGAATTGCCTATCATGATACTCGCGTGGCGCAGAGCGTTTGGATAGAGAACCGGACCCAACGTGTCGCGAAAGCGGGCCCAGCGGCGCGCCGCAACGTAACCGTTTATCGCCTGCCGCATCGCGGCACCGCCCGGATCGCTATTCGGCGCCGTGAACAAAGTTGGCTGCGGAACTGCATCAAGTGCCTTCACGACGGCACACAAGGGTGCTGCGGCATTGGCGGAGTTTGTCTCAGGATGCACCGTCACCAGCCGTAACGGCGTGTCTTCAGGTTCTTGGTCAAATCCCACCGCTTCCAGCCATTGCCTGCGGGTCATGGGAGCTGCGCTCAACAACGTATCGATGCCGGGCGCCCCCGTCAGCGCGATGCGCGAGGGCTCCTCACCCATCGCGATGAGCTGTCGCTTCGCACCTTCAGAGGAAACACAATGAAAATGTGCGAGCTTGGTGAGAGCATGGCGGGCACGATCATCCAGCGCGCCTTCCGTAATCTCTCCACCATGCAGATGCACAATCACGATGTTAAATGGCAGTCCCGCCACCGCCGCAGGCAACATGTCGAGCCTGTCGCCCATCACCAAGATTGTGTCTGGCTGCACTCGCTCATAGATCGTGCCGGCCGCTGCCGTAATCGCAGCCATTGCCGTCGTCGCTGTCTGCGCGTCGCCTCCGCCAAGATCGGCCCCACCTGTGTGAATAACAGCACCCGGGACATCCGGCAGATGAGACC
>WBUW01000314.1 GCA_008933495.1 Pseudorhodoplanes sp. | reverse complement strand
TTCTTCATCTCCGAATAGACCGCCATTCCAGCCGTCATGACTTCTTGGACATGCCGCCAGTCCATGCACACAAAGTGGATTGCGCCATCCGTGGTGAAAGCGACCAGCTGTTCGAAAGCCTTGCCCAAAAACACCGTGTAATCGGCTTTATTCATTTCGCCAGAAGCCATCGGAAATTCACGATGCTTGACCACGCCCAAGCCACCGACATGCCCGTCAACACGAACATTATAGGGAGGGTCCGCGAACACCAGTTGAGCCCGCTCCTTTCTAAGCAGGGCATGATATGACGCTGGCTGCAATGCGTTACCGCAATAGACGCGATGGTCGCCGAGCCGCCAAAAGCTGCCTGGTTTCGAGACCAGTCTTTGGTCAGGTGATATTTGTGGAAGTCCATCATCGGCACCATCTGTCGTAGACGATACATTCAGGATGATATCGAGTTCCGGTGTTTCGAAGCCGATGGCCGAGAAGTCGAAATCGATATCGCACTCGGTCAAGAACTGAAGTTCCTTTTTGAGCTGGGCCTCATCCCACAACGCAAGCTCTGCCAACCGATTATCGGCTATCATGAACGCCCGCTTCTGGACCTCGCTCAAGTGATCAACGCGAATTACTGGTACGGTCGTCATTCCAACCTGCTGCGCCGCATCGACTCGAGCATGCCCGCAGAGAAGGAGATCTTCTTGGTCGACAACAACGGGGGCTAAAAATCCGAATTTGCGGATGCTCTGGGCGAGTTTTTCGATCTGTTTTGGCTTGTGCTCACGCGCATTATTCTTGTTTTTTACGATCCGGCTGAGGGGCACTGATTCGACTACGAGCGTCGGCGAAATGCAGCCCTGGCTTGCCATCTAATTATCCTCGAAATTGTCCTCACAGAGAACGTATATATCGGCCCGGTAACAGGAACGGAGGCTCGAAAACGCTCTGATCCCCTCTGGTTGGGCGCGATTCCGAATGTGCTCACGCAGCTCCGCTTGGGCGCCAAGAAAGCACACAAGGGCACGGGGCTCTGAATGTCGTGTCATTATGGGGCCGCAACGCGGTGCCGTAGCTTCGACGCGACGGATATGACTTATAGCCACACCGGTTCCAGTCAGCCGCGACGCGTTGGGGTTTGGGAACTCCGTGGGAGCTTCCCGCGAATTGCGGTCTGCGCGGTCATACTGGGGGAAAGAATGATGGTGAGCTTTCAGAAGTGCCCTTGAATTTTCCGAAAGGCGCAGCTTGATTATTGTGGTAATTCTACCATATAATGGTAGAAAGGTAGAAATTATGACCATGAACATCAAGAACCGTGAGGCCTATCGTCTTACGAAAGAGCTTTCCAAGCTTACGGGCGAGAGTTTGACGACAGCAGTTACCGAATCGGTGCGGGAACGATTGGATCGCATACGCCGCGAACGAAACGGTGATCTTTCGGCGCGCTTGTTAGAAATTGGCCGCGACTGCGCCACACATCTTAACGAACCATTCCACACCATCGATCACGGGGAAATGCTCTATGATGATCGTGGGCTGCCACAATGATTATCGATGCATCGGCCATTATTGCAATCTTGCGCAATGAGCTCGATGCGGCCTTCTTCGCTCGTAAAATCGCCAACGCAACAAATCGACGGATAAGCGCGGCTAATTTTGTTGAGGCCGCCGTTGTCATCGATGCGAGCCGTGATCCTATTGCAAGTCGACGCTTCGATGATCTCCTTGGAGAGGCAAGCGTCTCCATCGAGCCCGTAACAAGACGTCAAGCCCTCATTGCGAGGGAGGCATATCGTGACTTCGGAAAAGGCAGCGGCCATCCAGCGAAGCTAAACTTTGGTGATTGTTTCGCGTATGCGCTGGCCAAAGAAATGAACGAACCAATCCTTTGCAAAGGCAATAAAATTATGCACACAGATATAGCGAGCATTGTCCCATCGTGACGGCGGCACAACCAACGCCGTCGAATTTGGAGACGAGGTCAAATCTTCCGTAGCAAAAGTGTTGGTTGAGCGGTGCCGGGAATCGACTCCATGCGGTATTCCTTGCCGTGCGACAAGATAAACTCGCTGATCGCTTTCGTTTCTCCGGGCCAGTCTGCATGACCCCACTCGTCAAGAACGAACACGCCCCCGCTCACCAGCCGATCATGGCAAAGCGAGAGCGCCAATATGGTCGGCTCATAAAGATCGGCATCGCAATAGATGAATGAAAACTGCAGACTCTCATCCTGAGACAGGGCTTGAGGCAGAGTTTCCTCAATACGTCCCTGATGAATTTCAATGCAATGTGAGAAGTCGTGGAGGTCGATCATGGACCTCAGGGTTTCGAGATTTCCACAATAATAGCCCTTGCGATCACCTGTCGGCATACCCGAAAAAGTATCGAAACTCAGAATGCGCCGCCTTTCTAGCGGCGCAAGGATCTGCAGCACCTTTATGATGAACATCAACATGGCGCCGTGCCAGGAACCGAACTCGGCGACATGGCCCGGGATAGCGCGCTGCTGTTTCAATAGTTCATAGATCGACAGAAAGCGCGCGATATTCTTGGTGCCCGCGTAAAGCGGCCATTGATCAGCAATACTGAAAACTTCCTGTCTGCCGAACTTCTCCGACAGTTGCTTACGTGCCTCGAAATATCTGCGATCAGCGTGCGATCGAACCGTCTGCATGGAAAAGCCTCAACAAAAAACAGGATAATCCAGACCATACCGGTACGGCAAGGCCAAACGGCGATGCGACGGACCGAAAACGACAATCCTCCCTGACGCCGCTACACTTCAGTCCAACAGCGCACGACGCACCGCGTCTGCGATACGGTCCTGCGTCGGCTCGTTGAGATAGGCATGCATCGGCAGGCTGATCACCTGGCCGATGATGGAATCGGTCACCGGCAGCCCGCCTTCGGCTGTCGGGAAACGCTTGTAGGCGACCTGGCCGTGCAGCGGAATGGGATAATAGATCGCGGTCGGAATGCCCTGCGCCTTCAGTGTCTCGGCCAGCGCATCGCGGCGGCCGGCCGGCAACCGGATCGTATATTGCGCCCAGACCGACGTGTAACCCTCCGGCACCTGCGGCACGGTCGCGATATCAGCGAGCGCCTGCGAATAGCGCTGCGCCACCCGGTTGCGGGCGACGATCTCGTCCGCGAAGATTTTCAGCTTCTCGATCAGGACGGCGGCCTGGATCGTATCCAGCCGCGCCGTCAATCCAATGCGGATATTGTCGTACTTGTCCTTGCCCTGGCCATGGATGCGCACGCTCTTGAGCCGTTCGACAAGCGCCTCGTCGTCGGTCAGCACCGCTCCGCCGTCGCCGTAGCAGCCGAGCGGCTTGGCCGGAAAGAAGCTCGTCGCGGTCGCGTGCCCGAAGGTCCCGACCTTGCGTCCCTTGTAAGTGCCACCGAAACCCTGCGCGGCGTCATCGAGCACGAAAAGCCCTTCGTCCCTGGCCACGGCGGCCACGGCGTCATGATCCGCCGGCAAGCCGAACAGATCGACCGGAATGACGGCTTTCGGCCGCAGGCCCATTTTCCTCGCAGCGGCGACGGCCCGCTTCAGGCTCTGCGCATCGATATTGAAGGTATCGGCGTGCACGTCGACAAAGACCGGCGTCGCGCCGAGCAAGGCCGCTGCTTCGGCGGTGGCGCAGAAAGTGAAGGACGGACAGAACACCGCATCGCCGGGGCCGACCGCTTCCGCCATCAGCGTCATGATCAGAGCATCGGTGCCGCTCGCGCAGGACACCGCATGCTTCGCGCCGCAGAAGGCGGCAAGTTTCTGCTCGAACTCGAAGACCTCCGGTCCCATCAAAAACTGGCAATGCCCGAGAACGCGTCCGACCGCGGCGTCGATCGCATCCCCGAGCCTGCGGCGCTGCGCGGCAACGTCGATGAAGGGAATGGGCACGTTTTCGATACGGGCGTGCTGGTTCATGCGTGTCACGGCTTCCGGGAAAGGGACAAACAATCAGCCCGCAGCAAGCCGCGGACCGCGCTGGGGTGTTGCGTTCGCCGGCTGTCGGCCTTCGAGGCAGCGCATCGCGATCGCGAGACTCTCGACGCCCTCCTCGCCGGTCACGGCGGGCGGCGTGCCGGTCTTGATGGCGCGCGCAAACGCCATCAGCTCGGCGCGCAGGGGCTCGTCATGCCCGACCGAAAGATGGCGCATCGAATAGCTGCCGTCCGGCTGGAAGCCGAAGCATTCGGTCACCTGCCGCGTCAGAAGATCGCCGATCAGATACTTGCGGCGGGTGGCGACATGGACCGTGCGCGCCTTGAACGGGGTGAGCCAGTTGGTGTTGATGTGCGCCAAAACGCCGGACGCCGTGCGGAACTGCAG
>WBUW01000313.1 GCA_008933495.1 Pseudorhodoplanes sp. | reverse complement strand
CCACATGGTGCACAATACGCTGCAGGTGAACGCCACCCAGATGGCGCCGCAGGCGCGCGCGACCGCGCTCGGCGTCTTCTCCTCCGCGCTCTATCTCGGCCAGAGCGCGGGGGTCGCAGCGGCGGCGCCGGTGGTCGACCGCTTCGGTGCGGCGCCGGTATTCGCCGGCGCGGCGCTGGCCTGGCCGATCCTGTGCTGGTGGCTGGTGCGAAGGCTGCGGCGGCGGCCGGCGTGAGGAGCGCGGGCCTTTGTTCGCACACATCGACGCGCTCAGACACTCGGTTCGCGCGCGCGCTGTATGATTGGGTGATTACAAGAACCCAACGCCCTAAAATCGTCGGTTGTTCTCTCAGGAACTATTTCTTCTTGCCGATCGCGGCGACCACCTGCGGCAGCAGACGACTGGCGACGTGTGAATGCCCCTGCGGATTGGCATGCGGCCCTCTGCTCTTGTCTTCCTGCAGAAGATGCGGCGGGACGGCCAGCGAGTTCGCCGCGATCGGCACGGCCCCGCGTGCGCGAATGCGTGCCTGAATCTGCGCAGCGTTGGCGCGGGCGACGCCGGCCGGCACGCCTCGCCTGATGTCGTTACGCTCGCCCGAATCGTAGACGACCACGCGGGTGCCGGGCGTGACGACGGAATCGACGCGGCCGAGGATCGCCGCGGTGCCGTCGCCGTTGTTCGCAGACACCACGACCCTGACGTCGAAGCCTTTGGCGCGCAGCATCCTCTCCAGCTTGGCCGGCCATCCCTCGCCGGGACTGACCCCGTAACTGTTCGTATTGCTGGCCCCGAGTGCCACGATGCGGATGGTCTCCGCCTTCACCGCCTCCGACACGCACGGCGCGATTGAGAAGACGACGGCGAACATCATCGCCCGACCGATGTGACAATTCATCAATAGCCCCCTGAGCTGTTTCTCGGGCAGCAAAAATTAAAATAGGCGGCGACAACCGGAAGGATCATTGCCTTAAGTCAATTGAGTATTTGTTTTGTTCGAGTGGTTGCCGCGACGTGTGCAGCAGGCTGGGCGAATGCCGCATGCGATTGAAAGCGAGAAGCGGGCACTCGAAAGACAGGCGATCGCTCTTTAGCGGCTTTGTTGATGAGCCGTATTCCCTGTTGGACCTTCTGGGGCATCGCAGCGTGAGACGATCGATAACCGTTAATGCTCGCTGACTTTTGGCCGCCCGCATTATTGGGCTATTTGATTTCAAGCATAAGCCGTGCGCGTGCGCTTTCAAATTTCTGTATCTGATGTTCAATAAATTATAATACCAAGCGTGTTTGATCTCGACCTGTCCGCACTGTCATTGCCGGGCTTGACCCGGCAATCCATCATCTTGAGACGACTCTTCTTTTTTGCGACGGATGCGCGGGTCAGGCTCGCGCGTGACCGGTCGGAAATTGGCGCCGGTGGTATAAATCCGTTTGTTTGCCAACGGCGGGGCGGCGCCGCGTTCCGCCAGTCGCGGCCGCGCGAGACGCGCTCGATCTCGGCGCGCACGAGACGCTCGACCAGCCCGGGCAGATTGTCGTCGAGCCAGCTCTTGAGCATCGGGCGCAGCATGTCGCGCCCCACGTCCTCGATCGTGCGGCCGTTTTGCGTGAAAACGGTCTGCGTGAACTGGCTGAAGGCATGGTCGACGGCATGCGAGGCGGCCGACGACAGAAGCGGGCTGCGGTCCAGAACCGGCGGCTCATAGGCGGGCGGTGACGCGCGACGCGACTGTGCGGTATCAGGCCGCGCGCACCTTGGCGAGGAAGTTCCCGACTTCGAGCTGCAGCCGCTCCGACTTTTCGGACACCTCGCCCGACGAGGACAACACCTGGCAGGCCGCGGCGCCGGTTTCTTCCGCTGCGCGGCTGACACCGGAAATGTTCGCGGACACCTCGCTGGTGCCGGCCGCCGCCTGCTGCACGCTGCGCGAAATTTCCCCCGTGGTCGCGCTCTGCTCCTCGACCGCCGCCGCAACGTTCGCGCCGATCTCGTTGATCTCGCTGATCACGCCCGACACGCCCTCAATCGAAGTCACCGCCTCGCGCGTCGCGCGCTGCATTTCGGCGATCTGGTCGGCAATCTGCGACGTCGCTTTCGCAGTCTGTTCGGCGAGCTGCTTGACCTCGGAGGCGACGACCGCAAAACCCCGCCCCGCCGCGCCGGCACGCGCGGCTTCGATGGTGGCGTTCAGCGCCAGCAGATTGGTGCGTTCGGCGATGTCGTTGATCAGTTCGACCACCTCGCCGATCTGCTGCCCGGCGGAGGCGAGCGAGCCGATCTTGGCGCTGGCGGCCCCGGCTTCTCCGACCGCGCGCTGCGAAATGCTGCTCGATTTTGTGATCTGGCGGGCAATTTCCTTTGCCGAGGCGGACATTTCCTCGACCGCGGCGGCGACAGACTGCACGTTCGCGGCGGTTTCCTCCGATGCCGACGAGACCGTCGCCGACTGGCTGCTCGTCTCCTCGGCGGCGCTGCTCAGGGTCTGTGCCGCCGCCTGCAGTTCGGTTGCGGTCGATGCAAGATGCGTCACATATCCGCCGACCGATCGTTCAAAATCGTCGGCGAGCTCCTGCATCATGCACTTCTTTTCGTGCTCCGAACGCTCTTTCGCGGACAGTTGTTCCTGTTCCAGCCTGACCTTCTCGATCGCGTTATCCTTGAACACCTGCACCGATTGCGCCATCGCACCGATCTCGTCGCGACGCCCGCGCGCCGGCACTTCCGATTCAAGATCGCCACTGGCCAGCCGCCCCATATAAGCGGTAATGTTCTTGATCGGCGCGGCGACACTGCGCCCGATGAAATAGCCGAGCACAACGATGATCAAGGCGGCAGCCAGGATGAGAAGCTGCATCACCTTTTCCTGCGCCAGCACCGCGGCAAGGTGTTCGTCGCGCAAGCCGCGCACCAGCACCGACCAGCCGAGCCCCGGATAGTCATAGGCGCCATCGGTCCTGGCGAAGGCCGCGACCTGCATGATGTTCTTGCGTGCATGCATGGCATCGACGCTGCCGACGCCGTCTTTCGATGCGCGCACGGCGGCCTCGACCCCGGCCTTGGCCAGGTTGAGCTTGCCGATGACGTCGAGGTTTCGCTTGTACTGCGTCCAGCCCTGCCCGACCGGGTCGTAGTCGACAAGGATCGTGCCCGCCGGGTCGAGCAGCGTGATCTCGGTGCGCGGTTTGCCCTCGCGCGCATAGCCCTCGTAGGACTCGCGGACAATGTCCTCGACCAGATTGAAATCGGCGAAATTCACCCACACCCCGATCGGCGATCCGTCGCCGCCTTTCACCGGCGCCGCGAAGGGAATCACAAAGCCATCACTGCCATAGAGCGCGCCGACGAAGTCGACGCGGCGCGGCTGTTCGACGACGGTGCCGGTCAAGCCGTTGCGGCCGACGAGAAACTCGCCCGCTATCGCCTGCTTGAACCATCGCTCCTCGGCGAAGCTCTTTTTGTAGAGCGACGACGTATCGAGCGATTTGCCCTTGGCATCGACGCTATTGACCGCCAGCACCTCGCCCTTGAGATCGACAAACAGCATCAGCGAATAGATGCCATAGCCGGTCATGTAGGCGTTCATCGCCGCGATCAGCGGATTGGATTCCTCCGGCCGGCGCCAGTTTTTTGCATCCTTGGCCACACCATTGAGGCCGAAGGCCTGCACGTCGCCGTAGCGCTCGAACAGGTTGCGGTCGATGATGTCGCCGATTGAAACGGTACCGTTGACGAGCCCCTCGCGGCTCGCGCGCTCGATGCCGGCCTGCGAAAACTTGAACGCGGCGAACATCGCAATTGCCGGCGCAAGTCCGAACAGGACAAAAAACAGAATCAGTCGCGCAGCAACACTCAGCCGCCCCAACATGGCTTGCCCCCCGAAATCCCAGGATGCGCTGCCGAATTAATGGCGGCGCCACAAGGCCATATTGGTTTGTTATGCTAAATATATCGTAAATTACTGGAAATACCGCCACTATGCGGGGCGATCGGGTGCCTGCGCCATAGTGAAAATTTATCGCGCAATGCACGCCGGGTCTGGTTGCACGCAGAAAAATCTGCACGCGCGCCGCGCACCAGCCAAAACGCGATCAACGGCCGCGCGAGACGCGCTCGATCTCGACGCGCACGAGACGCTCGACCAGCCCCGGCAGATTGTCGTCGAGCCAGCTCTTGAGCATCGGGCGCAGCATGTCGCGCACCACGTCCTCGATCGTGCGGCCGTTTTGCGTGAAAACGGTCTGCGTGAGCTGGCTGAAGGCATGGTCGACGGCCTGCGAGGCGGCCGACGACAGAAGCGGGCTGCGGTCCAGAACCGGCGGCTCATAGG
>WBUW01000312.1 GCA_008933495.1 Pseudorhodoplanes sp. | reverse complement strand
ATGCGCGAGCAGGCCTTCAACAGGTTCCGTCCGATCTCGGCCGCGGGTGTGCGTGTCATCTGTTCCACCCCGACAACGAGCACGATCTGCGACATGCGCGCTGTGATCGCTTTCAACCCCTGATGAATGGCTGCCGATCCGGTGGCACAGGCTTCTCCATCCGCGTGGCGCGCCTGAACCGGAGTTCCGGTGAGGCCTGCAGCACCAGCGACGCGATGAAATCCCGCGGCGAAGAGCCGGCGTTAAAATGCCCAGGCAGGATTTCGTCCACATCGGCAGGTCCGGTCCCGGCGTCGGCCGGGGCATCGGTGGCCACGTTCACGACCAGACTTTCGACCGTCTCGCTGTCCAGCCTGCCGAACGGATTCCGTGCCTGGCCCGCGATACCGGCGGTCATGACGCCATTCTTGATTGAAAAGGCGTCCGCAACTGCGCCTAGGTCAGCTTCAAAACCTTCATGGCATTATCACGCAAGAGTTTGCGCTTGATGTGAGGTTTCAGATTCAGTTCGTCGACTTGGGGAAGAATGTGGCTGTGAGTGAACGCTGTGGGGCCATTTGTGCCCCAGATCGCCTTGTCCTGGCCGCGGGTCTTGATAAACCGTAAGAGACTTTCGTCCCAGAATTTCGGCATGTGAGCGTCCATTCCGATATAGACGTTTTCATGCTTCCAGGCCATGGCGATCATTTCTTCAGTCCAAGGCCAACCTGTATGAGTGCCGACAATGACGAGGCCCGGAAAATCGAGAGCGATGTTGTCAAGCAGGATGGGGCGGGCGTGCTCGCTCGGCATGGATTCTGCCGAATGACCGATCTGCATCGAGACCGGTACCCCGAGTTCCTCGCACTTGGCGTAGAACGGGTAGAGTCTGCGGTGATTGATGGGAATATCGAAGCCGTATATATGCAAATACGCGGCTTTG
The DNA here is from genome assembly GCA_008933495.1 of Pseudorhodoplanes sp. Classification (GTDB taxonomy): domain Bacteria; phylum Pseudomonadota; class Alphaproteobacteria; order Rhizobiales; family Xanthobacteraceae; genus Pseudorhodoplanes. Next base: position 3,423 of record WBUW01000312.1, on the reverse strand, counting down.
AAACCTAGTTCTTTTATTGACCGCTCCATTTCGCGCACCCCATCCATTCCTTTCTGGGGATTGATGCCTGCGAAACCAATGAAACGGTTCGGATAGGCCCGGATGACCTCTGCGACTTCTTCGGGCCTGACGTCGACAATCATCCGATCTTCGCGGTAGGACCTCATAATAAACTGCACAATACAGTGCTTGTCGACGCCGGCCTCGTCCATCAGCGCCACCATTTCGCCCGGCGTCCAGCCTTTGCGGATCACATCCTCAAACTTCCACCATTTAGCGAGCTTGGTGAGTTCGTTGCTGGTCAACCAGTACTTCTCAAAATAGCTCTTGGTAAACATGTAGCCCATGAAGTCGATGGCCAATATTTTTTCTTCTTGATCACCCATAAACTGCCTCCTCAGTTTCGACAGTCATTGTGCAAAATGCGATATGTATCTGTTTTCCAGCTGGATCGGTCGAGCAGTGTTTTCGCGCCAATGGAAAGCCGTTCTTAGAGTCCATACATGCCGCCGTCGATGTAGTGAACCTGGCCATGTACGTAGTGGCCTTCCTCGGAGGCCAAGTAAATGAAGAGGGGCGCAACGGTTTCAGGTTTGGCGAAGCGGCGCATGAGAATCCGATTCAGCGAAGCTTCCCGAAGCTTCTCGTTCGTTCGGATGATCTGGGTCATTTCCGTTTCGACAATGCCCGGGCAGATGGCGTTGACATTGATATCGTACCGGGCCAATTCCTTGGCGCAGCTCTTCATCAGTCCCAAGAGCCCGCCCTTCGCGGCCCCGTAATTGCACTGTCCTATTGTCCCTTCGGAGCCGGCGATCGATGAAATGAATAGAATCGAGCCGCCGCCCTTTTCCTTCATGTACCGGCGTACGGCCTCCCGCGTGCAGAGAAAGGCCCCGGTCAGGTGGGAATTGACCACCAGCAGCCACTTCTCCAGCGTCATCTCGGTAAGCATGGCCGGCGCCGAGGCCCCAGCTCCGTTGACCAGAATATCGATCCCGCCAAAGGCCTTTAGAGTTTTCTCCATCAAGGTTGCCACTTGCTCTTCGTCTGCCACGTCGCATTTGACGAAAAAAGCTTGGCGTCCCATCGCCTCAATGCTGCCGAGTGTGCTGGACACCTCCGGGTGCTCGATGATGTCGGAGATCACAATCGAGGCGCCCTCGCGGGCATAGGCCAAGGCCACGGCGCGCCCGATACCCCGGCCCGAGCCTGAAATTACTGCTATCTTGTCCTTCAGGCGCATGAAACGAGCCTCCGGCTACCTCTTTTCGGTGTAGTCGTAGAAGCCCTTGCCGACCTTCTGGCCCAGACGGCCAGCGGCGACCATTTGGCGAAGCAGCGGCGAAGGCATGAAGCGCGGTCCCATCTTCGCGGTCATATCCTCGAGGATCATCAAAATTGTTTCCAGGCCAATCAGATCGGCAAGACGTAAGGGTCCCATCGGCCAATTGAAGCCATGCACGCAGGCTGCGTCGATGTCTTCCGCCTTGCTTACACCTTCATAAAGTGTGTGAATTCCTTCGTTGATCATCTGAATGCCAACCCGGCTGGAAACGAAGCCGGGATAGTCTTTGCACGGCACCGGCACCTTGCCGGCCTTCGCCAGGAAATCGATCACCGTCTCGGTCACTTCGGGCTTGGTGTAGTAGCCGTTGACGATCTCCACCAGGCGCATAACCACCGGCGGATGATGGAAGTGGGTGCCGATGGTTCGCTCAGGATGCTTCGTTTTATTGGTCACTTCAGTGATAGGCAGAGCCGATGTCGTGGTGGCGAGAATTACATTCTCGGCCATGATGGCATCTAGCTCCGTGGCGATCTTGCGCTTCACATCGATATTCTCAATGGCCGCCTCGACGCACATGTCCACATCCGTGGCTTCCTGATAGCTGTTGACCAGGGACAGCCGAGCCCCGATAGCCGCGGCCTTTTCCGCATCAAGTTTGCCCTTTTGGACGGATCGGGCGAGAGATTCTTTAATTTTGGATAATCCCCGCTCGGCTGCCGGACGCGATACGTCATACATATAAACTTGGGCTCCGCCGGTAGCGCAAACCTGAGCTATCCCATGCCCCATCTGCCCACAGCCGATGACCAACACCTTCTTGATTGCCACGGCCAATCTCCGTTTCTCCAAGCGCCATGATAAAATACGAACGATCGTTTTAATTACAGCGATGCCGTCGCCGAGTCAATGGCAGGAAGATGACGGCTCAGGTCGGTTCCGGGTGTCGAATGGAATCCACGGGTCACAGCTCTGACGTCATGAGGCGGCGCCGTGCAGCCGAATTGTTTTGGATCGCAACGGGTAACGTTTTTTTCCGCTACTGTGGCGGGCACGCGGTACCATTCGACATAGACGGCGCGTTTTCCGGATCACCCATGCGGGCGCCCGTCATTGCGGTAGCCGCTCCGATCTTCCCGCCCCTTGGTTGCTGCGAGCTCAGGAACGGGTGAGAACATTCGGGCATACTGCCGGTACCAACTGTTGAACGCGTCGACGAAGGTGTCGTCGGGCCGGTCAGCTGGCTGAAGTCGCGCATGACGCCGCGCCGATAGGACCACAGATGCAGATCGCGCGACCTGAACTCGGGACCCCGATCGACCCGGACCGTGGCGGCGCCCCCGCCCTGTCCGCCGATCCTTTGACGATCTCCACAACGATCGCATCGCCGAACATGCGTTCCGGTGCGGGAGACGCGGGCGAAGGTATCGACGATCGCCAGTGTCGGAGAAAAGTCATCCCGCTTTAGGAAATCTCCTTGCTGCGTTGCTCGGGAACCGCCTGTCGTGCCGCGTCTCGCAGTCATGCGATGACACGCTGCGCTTGAGCTGGCGGCAGGTCCGGCGGCGATCCGTACGCACCCGGCTTATTGCTTCTCTCCGTCAAAGCGGACCTTGGCGCCGGCGAGATTGCTGCATTGAGCTGTGAAGCAGTTCCGGATGCCGCAGGCGCGCGGATCAACTCATGATCTGAGCCCGGCGTCGATCGCGCGCCGCCAAACCAGAATCTTGCCACGACCAACGGAACTTTTGCTATGTGGGGGAACCTCCCCGAACAAGCGGCCCTCGCGGGGGAGACGGGGTGAAGGAAAGACATGCCAATCGTCTATGACAAACTGTTGACGTTGAAGATTCCCGACGTTGAGCACACCTATACAGACAAGGATACGATCCTCTACGCGCTCGGCGTCGGCCTTGGCTATGACCCGCTTAATGCCGACGAGCTTGCTTTTGTTTATGAGAAAAACCTCAAGCCGTTGCCGACCTTTGCCACGACACTCGCTTTTCCCGGCTTTTGGATCCGCGATCTCGACACCGGCATTGACTGGGTCAGACTGGTCAATGGCGAGCAGGGCGTTACGCTGCATCGGCCGCTCGACTCGCACGGCACCGTCATCGGTCGTACCCGCATTATTG
>WBUW01000311.1 GCA_008933495.1 Pseudorhodoplanes sp. | reverse complement strand
TCGCAGATCAGTGCGGAAGGCCGGCAACAGGACGTTGCGGCCGAAATTGCTTCCCACGATTCCCAGCCGGATCACGGTCACTCCTGCGGCCGGGTATGGCCTCGCCCGGTTTGCGCTGGCAATAGAAGGAATTCGGCCGGCCGTGCAAGTCCGGGCATCCAAGCCTGCCGAACACCCGTGCGGTTGCCCTCGCCGGGCCCGCAGAATAAAGAGGCGCCATGGTCCCTTCCGCCGACGAGCAGGCTTTTCCCCGACGCTTCGGGCTCTTGCGCAAAGGGATCGCGCTCGCCCTGCTGGTTGCCGTGATCGGGCTTCCGGTCAATCACCTGTTCGGCTACGGGATGCTGGCGGTCGCCGTCGTGATCGTTCTGGTCGGCGAGGTTACCGCGCGCGCCCGCCCCTGGCTGCTGGCGGTCCTGATCGGGCTTGCCGCCGTGCTCGGGCAGTTTCTCCTCAGCCCGCCCCGGATCGACGAGGGGCACAATATTTTCCTGGTCGACGGCCGCGATAATGCGCTGGTGACCGGGCTGCCGCCCGATGTCTACCGGCTGATGGCGGCCGAGTTCGACATCGTCTATCCGCCCGACCGGCGTTGCGCGCCCGAGCGCCCGGGCTGCTGGCGCGGCGGCGGGGTGCCCGACCGTCCCTATGCCTTTTCCGCCGATGGCATCTTCTCCGGCGCCGATCTGTCGCGCCAGGTCGACCATATCAGTTTCAGCGATCCGGTCTGGCAGCGGCTCGGGTTCAGCAACGAGCTTCGCTACAACTGGACGCCGCCGCAAAGCGACCTGTTGCGGCTCAAGCGCGATGGCCGGTTCTGGATGGGCTGGAAGCGCTGGCGGCTGACCATGCCGTTCTTCGTCATGTACCGGTTTCCCGCCGCCTATGCCGGCAGCGATGTCTGCTGGCAGGGGAGCGTCCTCTGGGAGGAGCGCGCCGAGCAGTTCACGCGCCTGACCAATGCGGCCTGGGCCTGCCGCACGCTGGAGGCCGCCGATATCGGGCGGCGCATCTATGGCGTGTCGATCAAGCCGGATTCGCTCGCCATGAGCCTTGAGCCGACCATCATGATCCATATCCGCCATACGGCGGTGACCGCGCTCATCGTGTTTGCGGTGGTGTCGATCATGGGCTTTCTGGTGCGCTGGCGGCCGCGGCGCAGCGCGCTGCCCTTCACGTTGGTCGGTATCGCGCTGCTCATGATCGCCATCGACGACATGAGCTTCATCGGCGGGTTGCGTCCGCTCGACGGCGGCGACGACGGGCTCTTCTATGAGAGCCAGGCGCGCGACATCGTGCAGGCGGTCCTGGCCGGCGACTATCGGCGCGCGCTGATGGGCGGGGAGGCGGTTTTCTATTACGGTGCGCCGGGCCTGCGCTATCTGCGCGCGCTGGAGCGCGTCCTGTTCGGCGATGCCAATCTCGGCTATCTCGCGCTCGTTCTTTTGCTGCCGCTGATCGTGTTCGCGCTTTATCGGCGCTTTCTGCCGGGCCGCTGGGCGCTGGCGCTCGGCTTCGTCTTTGTCGCGGTGCCGCTCGGCGCCGCGTTCGGGACGACCTTCATCCTTTACGCCAAATGGGCCGCGCGCGGCTTTGCCGATGCCGCTGCCTGCATCTTTGCATTTGCCGGTACGCTCTATCTCGCCGGCCGCAAGGCGGAGGCGCCGGGCAGCGGATTTGCCGCAGCACTCGGCGCCGGGCTGCTGATGGCGCTTGCGGTGTTCTCGCGTCCCAATGTTGCGCCCTTCGTCGGCGTCATGCTCGGCGGCGCCGGGCTTGCCGCCCTGGCGCGGCGCGAATGGATCCGGCTGGCCGGGCTGTGCGCCGGCTTCCTGCCGGTCGCGCTCATGCCGCTGCACAACTGGTATTTCGGCAATGTCCTCGTCCTGTTCAGCGCCAATTCCACCCATCCGCTCGTCTTCGTCATGCCGCCGTCCGCCTATCTCGCCGCGCTGGTCGATCTCGTGCGCTTCGACTTTGCCAGCGACGAGCTGGCGCGGGCGGGCAAGCAGCTCCTGCGCTGGCTGAGCGGACCCTCGGAATCGCCGGTGTTCGCGCCGCTCCATGCGCTGGCGGTCGCGGTGGTCGCGCGCGTCATGCTCGGGCGCGGCTTCGACCCGTGGCTGCGGCTGATCGCCGGCGCGACGCTCGCCCAGCACGCGGTGTCGCTGTTTTATGTCGCGACCCCGCGCTACCATTTCCTGTCGTGGTTTTTCACCGGCCTGGTCGGCGCGGTGTGGCTGCGTCAGGAGGGCATCGCCTGGCTGCGCGGCCGCTTCCCGCAGGCCTGGGAGCACGCCCGGCTCAATCCGCTGAGCCGGGAGATCGAGCGCAACCTGCGCCGGCTCGAATTCCTGATCGGGCTTGCCGATTTTCCGCGCCGGCCGCGCCCGGCAGCCTGACCGCGCGCCGCGCCTTCAGCCGGCATTGCCGCTGCCGGCGTGCTTTCGCAGTTCCATCTTGGCCACGGTCTCGCGATGGACCTCGTCGGGCCCGTCGGCAAGGCGGATCGCGCGCGCCCGCGCATAGGCATAGGCGAGGTGAAAGTCCTGCGCCACGCCGGCCGCGCCGCATACCTGGATGGCGCGGTCGATCACCGTCTGCGCGACATTGGGCGCCACCACCTTGATCATGGCGATCTGCGCGCGCGCCGCCTTGTTGCCGACGGTGTCCATCATGTGCGCGGCCTGTAGCGTCAACAGCCGCGCCTGGTCGATCTCGATGCGCGATTGCGCGATCCAGTGCCGGGTCACGCCCTGCTCGGCGAGCGTCCTGCCGAACGCGGTGCGGCCGAGCGCGCGCTGGCAGAGCGTTTCGAGCGCGCGTTCGGCCATGCCGATCATGCGCATGCAATGATGGATGCGGCCCGGCCCGAGGCGCCCCTGCGCGATCTCGAAGCCGCGGCCCTCGCCGAGCAGGATGCTCGATGCCGGCACCCGCACATTCTCGAAGGTGACCTCGGCATGGCCGTGCGGGGCGTCGTCATAGCCGAACACCTGCAGCGGCCGCACGACCGTCACGCCCGGGGCGTCGAGCCGCACGAGGATCATCGATTGCCGCAGGTGGCGCGGCGCATCGGGGTTGGTCTGGCCCATGACGATGGCGAGCTTGCAGCGCCTGTCCATCGCGCCCGACGTCCACCATTTGCGGCCGCTGATGACATAATCGTTGCCGTCGCGCACGATCGCGGTGCGGATATTGGTGGCGTCGGAGGAGGCGACCTCCGGCTCGGTCATGGCGAAGCAGGAGCGGATCTCGCCGGCGAGCAGCGGTCTGAGCCAGCGCTGCTTCTGCGCCGGCGTGCCGTAGAGGATGAGCGTCTCCATGTTGCCGGTGTCGGGCGCCGAGCAATTGAACGGCTCGGCGCCGATCGGCGAGCGGCCCATGATTTCGCACAGCGGCGCATAGTCGAGATTGGACAGCGCATTGGGAGAGTGGCTGCGCGGCAGGAACAGGTTCCACAGCCCGGCGGCGCGCGCCTTCGCCTTCAGGTCCTCCATCACCGGCGGCTGGTCCCAGCGCTCGCCCTCGTCGAGTTGGCGCTGATAGACCGGCTCGGCCGGATAGACATGCGCCGCCATGAAGGCGGTGAGCTTTTCGGCGAGCGCCTGCGCGCGCGGGCTTTGCGGGAAGGGCGTCGCGGTCATGCCGCCTGCTCGCCGACGATTCCGGGAAGAGCCGCGAGCAGGCCGAGATGGTGATCGGCGTCGCCGAAGGCGAGGTCGATGGCGGTCAGGCGCTTGAAATAATGACCGGCTTTGTATTCCATGGTCATGCCGATGCCTCCGTGAAGCTGGATCGCCTGCTGGCCGATGAAGCGCGCCGAGCGCCCGATCTGCACCTTGGCGGCCGCGATCGCGGCCCGGCGCGCATCCGCGTCGGGATCGTCGGCCATCATGGCCGCATACATCGCCATGCTGCGCGCCTGTTCGAGCGCCACCAGCATGTCGGCGGCGCGGTGCTGCAGCACCTGGAACGTCCCGATCGGCACGCCGAACTGCCGGCGCGTCTTCAGATAATCGACCGTCATGGCGTGCAGCACGGCCATGGCGCCGGTCGCTTCCGCGCACAGAGCGGCGATGGCATGGCCGACGACGCGCTCGATCAGCGCATAGGCGCGGCCGGGCTCCCCGATCAGCGCCTGCCGCGTGACGCGTACGCCGGACAGGCCGATCTCGGCCGCCCGCCCGCCGTCGATCGTGGCATAGCCGCGGCGCGCGACGCCGGGCGCGCCGGCGTCAATGAGAAAGAGCGCGAGCCCCTCGCGCGCGCGCCGCTCGCCCGCCAGCCGCGCCGAGACCACGATCCGGTCGGCGCTGCCGCCGTGCGAAACCAGCGTCTTCGCGCCGTCGAGGATGAAGT
>WBUW01000001.1 GCA_008933495.1 Pseudorhodoplanes sp. | reverse complement strand
CTCGACGCGCATGTTTGGCAACAAATCTGTTCCGCCCGCCATTATGCGCGCGTCCGCCCCGCGCCGGCGCAACAGCATGACCGCCTCCGCCAGAGTGCCGGGCCGTTCGTATTCGAAATCGAATTGAATCATGCCGCCCCCGATCGCGCCAGGGGGCGGACGGTTGGTCGCACCGTCTTTCGCGGCAGCGACATTTTCCCTCCCGGTTGATCAAAAAACAGTTTGTATATCAAACTATATTCCAATGCGCAGGATGTCAATGCGGGCGGCATGTGCGTTCGCAGCTTCCGCCGACTCAACGATCCAATGCGCGAGAAATTCGTCGCAACATATCAAGGAGATGCCGGCGCTCGCCGCGCCGCAAGACCGCGTCCATCGCGCGTTCCTGCTCCTCAACCCGTGCGCGCGCCCGTCGCAACAGCGAGCGGCCCAGCGGCAGCAGCCAGAGCGCGTAGTAGCGCTTGTCGTCACGGTCGCGCGTGCGACGGACCAAACCGCGTCTGACGAGTCGGGCGACCGCCAAAGATAGAGTTGACTTGTCGAGCCCGTACACCGCTCCCAGATCGATCTGGCTGATGCCCGGATTTTCATCGAGCAGCGTGAGCAAACTGTACTCGCCCGGCGTCACCTCCAGATCCGTAATCGATGCCACCAAGTCGCGGAATACCGCGACCTGCGCCTGGCGGATCTGATAACCGAGATACCCGGGAAGCGGTCCGAAGGTGATGGGTTGAACCTTCCTTGCATATTTTCCGCGACGCTTCGATTTTGCAAATCTATCCATCAATTGCATGCCACCCCGATGTGTCCCGGCGCCTCAGTCTCCACGATTCGGCCGATCGCGGCAGCGGCCGGCGATCGCCGGGACCGGCGCGTCGTCGTTCCGGTTTCGTTTGATCCACCCTCATCGGCAACCCGCCCGAGGTTTGCGCGTCGGCCAGCGACAATTGCTGCAATTCGTCGAACCTCGGCCGCAAAACTTGCACGTGGCGCAGCAAAGTGACGACTACGCCGCGCTCTCCCGGGACAAAGCCCGTCCGCGGGCAACGATTTGACGCGATCGGAGACCGGCACCCGACCCAGCGGACCGGGCCGGGGTGACCCGCCGGCCACGCAACAAAGCTCGGCGCACCGGTCGGTTGCACAGCCACCGCATGAATGTCACCCGGTGCATCGGCGGTTACGATACCGCCGTGGTCATACGGAGCGGCGACGATCGACGGAAAGATATCGCGGGTCTCGACGACCGCCGGTTCATCGGTGAGCGTGACAAGGGCGGCATCATCGCCTGTCGAATGGCCAACGATGACCCGTCCGCCGCCGGTACCTGGCAGCCGCGATGACGCAGCCCGAACCTCAGTCCGGCTGATCTTGGCTGCACAACCGCCGGCACACGCAAGCAGAGCAAGGGAGATATTCTGCTCCATAATGGTTCCAAAGATCACTTGGTGGCAGATTCGCGCCGGGCTCGCACAAGTTGAGAAAGGATGCTGACGGCAATATCAGCCGGCGTGTTGTCTCCAAACTTCTCGCCAAGCGGACAGTTGATCCGGGCAATGAACTCGTTGGCGACGCCGCCGGCTCGAAGTTCCCGGCGCATGATGGCCGCCTTCGAATCGCTTCCGAGAACGCCGATGAACGGCGCGCCGACGTCCGTGCGGAACAGCGCCTGCAACACCGGCAGGTCAGTTGCGTGACCCATCGTCATCACAACGACGAAGGCGCCGCGTGGCACACAATCCATGTCGTCGGCGAAATCCTTGACCAGACGCCTTTCCAAACGCGGGCTGTGTGGCAGCCGGTCGAGCCATTCTGAGCGCGGATCGATGCAGATCACCCGGCAATCCAGCTCAACCAGCAAGCGGCAAAGCTTCTGCGCGACATGCCCCGCTCCGAACACGACGACGTTCCATTCGAAGTCCGGGCGGAAGACCTCGTAAAGCAGGGTCATCTCGCCGGCGCAGGTCATGCCGACGTCGCGGTGCAGATTGACCCGCTCAAGCATCGTCCGTAGCCCGGATTCCGGCGTCAGAAGTGCGCGGGCCTTATCACAGCCATAAGCCTCGATCTTGCCGCCGCCGATTGTGCCGCAGATCAGTCCATCGCGGCCGATCAGCGCTTTCGCTCCGATCTCCTGCGGAATGCTGCCGCGCGCATCGGCAACGGTTACCGTGCAGAACGGCCGCCCCTCGCGATGGAGCCGAACGGCTTCCTGAAAGAGATCGATGTGGCTGATCGCCATTGGCGCATTCGCCCAGCTTGGCATTTCCGGGCGACACCTTACTGCGCCATGACGAGCGGGACAACATATTAGTTTGCTATACAAACTATATTGTGATAGGGCTGGTCGGGCAAGCAAACAGAAATGCGCGTGCCGAAACACGGGGCCTCGACCGCCCAATGCTTAACGCTTCAGGCACTACCGTCCCGGGTTCAAGCCGCAGCGGCCGCCTCGCACCAGTCTCGCCCATCGTTCTGATCAGGGGAGCCGGCGAAATGGCCAGCGCGGTCGCCTGGCGCCTTTACATGGCGAACATCAGGCGCATTTGCATGACGGAACTGGACGCCCCGCTTTGCGTCCGCCGAACGGTTTCGTTCTGCGCGGCAATCGAAGACGGACGGGCAACAATTGAAGGGGTCGAAGCCCGCGTTGCGCATGACCTTGCCGATGTCGAGCGGACATGGTGCGAAAACAGGATCGCCGTCGTCGTCCGCCGCCGATGGGACAGCATTGCAGACCTGGTTCCCGATATCGCTGTCGATGCGATCCTTGCCAAACGGAATATCGCCACGACGATTGCAGACGCCGCCCTGGTCATCGCGCTCGGTCCGGGCTTCATCGCCGGACGCGACTGTCATGTCGTCATAGAAACCAATCGCGGTCATCACCTCGGCCGCCTCATCACCTCGGGAGCCGCGGACGCCAATACGGGCGTCCCCGGCGACATCGCCGGCCATACCCAGGCTCGTGTGCTGCGCTCACCGGCGAACGGCGTGTTCAGGAGCGAGCGCCGAATTGGCGACCGAATTGGCCGGGGCGACGTCGTCGGACAGGTCGGGGATCTGCCTGTTGTCGCCGCGATCGATGGCGTATTGCGAGGACTCATTCTTCCGGGCACGCAAGTTACCGCCGGCCTGAAGCTGGGCGACATCGATCCGAGGGCAAGTCCGGAATATTGCCGCACGATCTCAGACAAAGCCCGCGCCATTGCCGGAGCGGTACTCGAGGCGACCATGCGCCATTGCAACACACCGCGCGACGGCTAGACCGTGATCCGCTTAGATTGAATTGGATCACGGTCCGGATTCTTTAGTTTTTCGCGCGATCTCTCGCCGAACCGGTACCCACTTCGGCGGATTGCGCTCCAGGCAGACAAACGTCTTTCGCCGGTTGTCATTCTCGTCGACCGGAACGCCGCCCGATTCCGCGATGCAACAACGCGCAAATTGACGTTCGGGTGCTTTCTGAAAGGCGCGGCCCCTCGCAGGTCCACAATGTTGTGGTGCCTTACCCGGCGTTGACTAAAGTCAAGGACGCTTAACCGATCGGCCCCAAGTATCCCGTATACGGGACACAGCCATCGGACGCCGCGTCATGTCACTGAGCGCGATTGATCGGCCGCAATCGTTGACTGACCGCGTCTATCAGACCTTGCGCGAGCATGTCTGTTCCGGCCGATTGCCAAGCGGACAGCCGCTTCAGGAGGCCGCCCTCGCCGCGCAGCTTGGCGTATCGCGCACCCCGGTAAGAGAAGCGCTTGGCAGACTCGTCAGCGAGGGACTGCTCGACATTCAGGGGCGCAGCCTCATCGTTCCATCGCTGTCGGAGGCTGATCTAAACGACATCTATGAATTGCGGCTCCTCCTCGAGCCGGAGGCCGTGCGGCAGGTCGCCGCCCGCGTCGACGCTTGCGGCCGGTTGCTGCCGTTGCGTCATGAACTTGCCACGATGGCGGCCGCCCACGCCGCCGGCGACGCCGGCGCATTCATGCAGGCCAATTATCGCTATCGCGCGGCATGGCTGGCGCTGGTTCCCAATCAAAGGCTCCTGCGCGCCATCGAGCTTTACGCAGACCACGTCCGTTACCTGCGGGCGCTCACGCTCGGAAACCCGCAAACGCGGCAGGTCGTGCTGCGTGGCCTCGAGCGCCTGGCCACGGCGCTTTCTTCGGGGGACGCGGAGGCCGCCGCCGGCGCCATGCGCGATCACCTGTCGGAGGCGAAACGTATCCTGCAGGAGCTGCTCAGCCGGCGGGACAAGGGAGAGAACAGCCGTGGCATGCCGGGCTGAGATTCCATACGGCGCCTATTGGAGCACGCCATTCGCGCGCTGGCAGGGCGCATTCTCCAACCTGCATGCCATCGAGTTTGCGGCTTTCGTCGCCAAAGGAGAAATGGCCCGGCGTGGCATTGCCGGCGAGGCGATCGATCATGGCGTGCTCGGCATGAGCGTGCCGCAGAAACATTCGTTCTACGGCATGCCCTGGCTCGCCGGACTCGCCGGCCTTGCGCATGTCGGCGGCCCCACCGTCATGCAGGCCTGCGCAACGGGCATGCGCGTGCTGCTGTCGGCAGCCGAAGAGGTGGACGCCGGGCGATCGGCGGTGACGCTTGCCGTGACCTGCGACCGGACCTCGAACGGACCGCATCTCTATTACCCCAATCCACGCGGGCCCGGCGGCACCGGCCGGCACGAAGACTGGGTCATGGACAATTTCGGCTGCGACCCGCTCGGCCCCCACTCGATGCTGCGCACGGCCGAGAACGTCGCGGCCAAGCATCAGATCACGACCGCCGAGCAGCACGATGTGGTGCTGATGCGCGAGGCGCAGTACCGCGACGCGCTGGCGGATGATTGCGCCTTCCAGAAACGCTTCATGACTTTGCCGTTCGAGGTGCCCGATCCATCGTACCGGAGATCGGTCGCAAGCCTGCCGTCCGACGAGGGCGTCAGGTTCTCAACAGCGGAAGGCCTCGCCGGACTCAAACCGGCGATCGACGGCGGCAGCGTGACGTTCGGCGGGCAGACCCATCCCGCCGATGGCAACGCGGCGATCATCGTTGCCGCTCCCGACCGCGCGCGCGAGCTCAGCCGTGATCGGAACATTCGCATTCGGCTGCGCGGCTTCGGCGCTGCGCGCGCCGCGCTCGCCCACATGCCGGAAGCACCCATTCCGGCTGCCCGGCGCGCGCTCGCCGAGGCCGGCCTGAGCATCGAGCGAATGGACGCGATCAAGATCCATAACCCGTTTGCGGTGAATGATGTCCTGTTCGCGCGCCAGACCGGGATCGATCTCGCGCGCATGAACAATTTCGGCTGCTCGCTGGTGTGGGGCCATCCGCAGGCTCCGATGGGAACGCGCGCCATCATCGAACTCATTGAGGAACTGGCCGGCCGCGGCGGCGGCCATGGCCTGTTCGCCGGGTGCGCCGCCGGCGATACCGCAATGGCGGCGGTGGTCGAGGTTGGCGACGAGTAGGTGACGATATGAACCTCGCGCATTGGATCGAGCGGCACGCGGCGTTCTCGCCCGCGCGGCCGGCGATTCGATTTGCCGGCGACGTTCTGACTTATGCCGCGCTTGCCCGACGCGTTCGCCAAGCCGCTGCGCGGTTTGCCGCTCTTGGCATTGCGGAAGGCGATATCGTGGCCTTCCTCGGCTACAACAATCCGGACATGCTGGTGACGCTATTTGCATGCGCGCGACTGGGCGCCATGCTGATGCCGCTCAACTGGCGCCTGGCGCCGCCGGAGCATGCGCGCGTGCTCGGGCACTGCCGACCACGCATGGTGTTGATCGAGGAATCGTTTCTCGCGAATACCCGGGAACTGCGCGACGCGCACCCCGCCGTGACCTGGACCGTGATCGGCGATATCGCAGCCGCCGGCCAGGCTTGGGAGAGCTCCGAAGACGGACCCGCGTGCGAGCGGACGCGAGCCCCGACCGACGAGGGGAACCTCCCGATCCTGCTTTGTCACACCTCCGGATCGACCGGCGGCCCCAAGGCGGTCGTCCTCACGCAGAGCGCGTTGTTCTGGAATTCCGTCAACAGCGCGCACATGCACGATCTGACCGGCGCCGACCGCGTGTTGACGACGCTGCCCATGTTCCACGTCGGCGGGCTCAACATCCAGACCGTGCCGGCCTTGCACGCGGGCGCCTGCGTAACGCTGCACGCCAGGTTCGACCCGCTGGCCACAATCGAAACCATCGAGCGCGAGCGCATCACGCTCGCCGTGCTGGTCCCCGCGCAACTCGTGGCGATGATGGAGCATCCGCGCTGGGCGGACGCTGACCTGTCGAGCCTGCGCTCCATCACCACCGGCTCGACGATCGTACCGGAATCGTTCGTGCGGCGCGTCAATGCTCGCGGGCTGCGCCTCATTCAGGTTTATGGCGCCACCGAGACCTGCCCGATTGCGACCTATCTGCGCGCCGAGGATTCCGATCGCAAGGCCGGCGCCGCCGGCCTGCCGGCGTTGCACTGCGAGGTGCGCGTGGTCGATGACGACGGCAACGAGCTTCCGGCCGGCCGCCACGGCGAGATCGTGGTGCGCGGACCGAACGTCATGCGCGGCTATTGGAACGCGCCGCAGGCCACCGCTGCGGCGTTGCGTGATGGCTGGTACTACTCGAGCGACATCGGCCATTTCGACGACGAGGGCTATCTCCACGTCGTGTCGCGCAAGAGCGACATGATCATTTCCGGCGGCGAAAACATCTATCCGGCCGAGCTCGAGAGCATCCTTGCCGAATGCCCGGACATCCGCGAAGCCTGCGTCGTCGGCCAGCGCGACCAGCACTGGGGCGAAATCGTCGTGGCGATCGTGGCGCTGCAGCCGTCTGCGCGCATGAGCGAAGCGGACGTGCTCGCGCTCTTTACCGGTCGCATCGCCCGCTACAAGCACCCGCGGGCGGTGCGCTTCGTCGACGCGCTTCCGCGCACCGAACTCGGCAAGATCAAGCGCTCGGCACTGCAGGCCGCCGAGCCGGCAATGGCATGAACGGGGAGCGGATCGTCACATGGTCCTCAAGATCGGCATCGACGTTGGCGGCACCTTCACCGACTTCATCGTCGCCGGCCATGGCGCGGAGCCGCTCATTCATAAAATCCTGTCGTCGCCAAGCGACCCGTCAATCGCAGTGATTGCCGGCCTGCGCGAAGTGGCCGAAATGCTGGTGCCGGGCGCCAGCTTCGAGCGCTTCATCGGCTCGGTCGACACGATCGTTCACGGCACGACGGTCACGACCAACGCGACGCTCACGCAGACCGGTGCGCGGTCCGCTCTTCTCACCACCCGCGGCGTCCGCGACGCGCTGGAGATGCGTCGCGGCATTCGCGAGCGCCAGTACGACAACCGCTATACCAACGTTCGGCCCCTGGTCCCGCGCTATCTGCGAATCGGCGTGGGCGGGCGGCTCGACGGCAGCGGCCGTGAAATCGAGCCGCTTTCGCTCGCCGAAATTCGTGCGGCGATCGCGCTGTTCAAGGCCGAGAAGATCGAAGCGGTCTCGATCTGCTTCATGAATGCCTTCGCCTCCCCGGAACACGAACGCGCGGCCGCAGACCTCGTGCGCCGCGCGCTTCCCGATGCCTATCTGACGGTGTCGACAACGTTGCTTCCGACCATCCGCTTCTACGAGCGCGTGAGCACGACCGCGCTCAACTCCTATGTCGGGCCGATACTGAACCGCTATCTCGACCGCCTGGTCATCGGCCTGAAGGAGGTTGGTTTCGAAGGCATCCTGCTGATCATGCAGTCGAACGGCGGCGTCATGTCGCCGCAAGTTGCGCGGGAAAGAGCTGCGCTCACGCTGTTGTCGGGACCGGCCGGCGGACCGGCGGCCGGACTGTTCTATGCGGAGGCGCACGGCGTCGACAAATGCATCACCACCGACATGGGCGGCACCAGCTTTGAGGCATCGGTGTCGTTCGGTGCTCCGGCGATGGTCAATGACGGCGAGATCGCCCGCCACAAGATCGCACTGCCCATGCTCGACATCCACACCATCGGGGCCGGCGGCGGCTCGATCGGCTGGCTCGACGAGGGCGGCATGCTGCGCATGGGGCCGCAAAGCGCCGGCGCGGCGCCCGGTCCGGCCTGCTACGGCCAGGGCGGCTCCTTGCCGACGGTGACCGACGCCAATCTCGTGCTCGGTTATCTCGATCCCGGCTTTTTTGCCGGGGGCAAGATCAAGCTCGATCCCGAAGCTGCACGCCGGGCCATTGCGGTCAACATCGCCGAACGCATGGCTCTGTCGGTCGAGCAAACCGCCGCCGGGATGTACCGCGTCGCCTGCAACAACATGGCGCAGGGCGTGCGCGAAGTAACGATCAAGCGCGGCTACGACCCGCGCGAATTTCCGCTCATCGCCGCCGGCGGCGCCGGTCCGATTCATTCCTGCCTGATCTGCAACGAGCTTGAAATCCCGCTGCAGATCGTACCGCGCTCCTCATCGGTCCTGTGTGCGTTCGGCATGCTGCTGTCGGAGCTCAAGCACGACTATGTCCGAACCTTCGTCTCGCGTCTCAGCACGCTCGACTGGCAGCGCCTCGGCGCGGTCCTGGCCGAATTGCGGCGCGACGGCGACAGCGTGCTGGCGGACGAGCACATCCCAATGCCGCGACGGCGTTTCACGGTCCGGTTCGATTGCCGTTATGCGAAGCAGTATCACGAGGTTTCCTTCGCGGTGACGCAGGCGGCGCTCGATCGTCGCGATGCGGCGTCGATTGCGCGCGATTTCCACGCCGAGCACAACAGGCTCTACGGCTATTCTCTGGAGGCCGAAGGTACGCCGATCGAGCTGATCAACGTCCGACTCCAGGCGATCGGTGCGGTTGAACGGCGCGACCATACCGCGGAACCCTATCATCGCGAGAACGCCGGCCATGCCGTGAAGAGCCGTCGCTCCGTCTATGTGCCGGAAACGGCGTCGTTCGAGGACACCCGCGTTTACGACGGCCATGTCCTGCGGCACGGCAACCGGGTCAGCGGCCCTGCCCTGATCGAAACAGTCACGACCACCGTGCTGGTCTCGGCGAATTTCGACTGCGTGGTCGATCGCCACGGCTCGTTTGCTCTCTATCAGAAGGGCCGCGACGACCTGGTCCGCAATTGTCTGCGACGCGCGGAAGCGGAGGCGCTGGCATGAAGATCGATCCGATCCTGCTGTCGGTATATGCGCGCACGTTCAGATCAATCACCGACGAGATGTCGATCTCGATGATGCGCACAACCCGCTCGCCCATTCTGTGCGAGGCGAAGGACTACGTCACCGGTCTCTACGACGCCGACGGGCGGATGCTCGAACAGACGGAGAATCTGCCGATCCTTGCCTTCTCGCTCGCGCCGGTCTGCAAGCACATTCGCTCCTATTTTGGCGACGACATCCATCCCGGCGACGTGATCTTCCACAATGACGTCTTTTCGCTCGGCAACCAGAACAACGATGTCGCGGTCTACAAGCCGGTATTCTTCGAGGACGAGTTGGTGGCCTGGACCGCGGTCAAGGGACACCAGGCCGACATCGGCGGCGCGGTTGCCGGCGGTTACAACCCGAACGCGGTCGAGGTGTGGCAAGAGGCGCTGCGCATCCCGCCGGTGAAAGTCTATGAGCGTGGCAAGCTACGCCGGGACGTCTGGGACCTGATCTTCGCCAATATCCGCTTCGACATCGTGCAGCATGACATGAAGGCCGAGATCGGCGCCTGCCATGTCGGCGAGCGCCGCGTGGCCGAGCTGATGAAGAAATACGGCCGCGAAAGCTTCGAGGCCCACAAGCGCGCGCTGTTCGAAGCCACGCGCAAGATGATGGAAGCGGAAATCGCGACCATCCCCAACGGCACCTACAAAGGCGAAGGCTCGGTTCACTATGACGGCCGCAACCCGGGCTCGCAATTCAAAGTAAGGGTCACGATCACGGTTGAGGACAAGCGCATCAAGTTCGACTATTCGAAATCAGATCCGCAGACCAACGGTTTCGTCAACGGCACCTTCACCTCCAGCGCGTCGGCCACAATTCTGACGTTGCTGCAGATGGTCAATCCCGACATTCCGCACAACGAGGGAATGGTCGAGCCGATCGAGATCGTCATTCCGCAAGGCAGCATCCTCAACGCCGCCTATCCCAAGGCGACGACGTTCGGCAACCATCTCTGCCCGCCCAATGCCGACGCCATCCAGCGCGCGCTGGCGCCGGTCATGCCGGAGCGCGTCACCGCCGGATGGAACAATCTCCTGTGCTCGCTCACCACCGGCATCGATCCCCGCAAGAACGAGAAATACGTCGACATCGGCTTTATGGGCCTCAAAGGCGGCTCGGGCGCGATGCGCGGCACCGACGGCTATGACCACATCGGCATGATCGACGCGTCCGGCGGCGTGCTTGATCAGGACTACGAGATGTTCGAGCAGCAGACGCCGCATCGTCTGATCAAGCATGAATATCTGTGCGACTCGGCCGGTCCCGGACAGTGGCGCGGCGGGCTCGGGGTCGAGACGATGTTCGAGATCGGCTCCGACGACACGCAACTTGTGACCTTCGGCGACGGCGACTTCGAGCCAGCATTCGGCCTGTTCGGCGGCGGACCCGGCACGCTCAATTTCATCCGCCTCACCTATCCGGACGGTGCCGAGCGCACGCCGCGCAACAAGGACCTGATCACCGGCGTACCCGCCGGCACCCGCTATCACCAGCAGGCGGGCGGCGGCGGCGGCTACGGCGATCCGAGGCTTCGCGATCGCGCCAAGCTGCGCGAGGAGGTACGCGACGGAGTCATTTCCGAGGATGCCGCGCGGAGGGTCTATGGACTTTGACCTCAGCCCCGAGCAGCGCGCCATCCGCGCGACCTTTGCGCGCTTCTGCGACGAGCGCATCGTTCCGCAGGCGGCCGCGCTCGATGCGGCGCATACGTTTCCGCGCGCGCTGTTCGGCGAACTCGCCGCCATGGGGCTCTTCGGCATGCGCTATCCCGAGGAGGACGGCGGATCCGGGCTCGCGCTCACCGAATTCTGCCTCGCGCTCGAAGAGATCGCGCGCGGCTCCATGTCGCTCGCCGGCTGCGTCGCCATGCAGTCGCTGATGGCGACGAAATTCCTGCACCTGCTCGGCAATGCCGACATTCGCGAGCGCCTGTTCAGGCCGGCGCTCAAGGGCGAGAAGGTCGGCGCCATCTGCATGACCGAGCCGAATGCCGGCAGCGATCTCGACGGGATCGCGACCAGCGCATCCCGGGTCGACGGCGGCTATCTGCTCAACGGCCAGAAGACCTGGGTGACTTCGGCGCCGGTCGCCGATTTCTTCACGGTGTTCGCCAAGGCGGGGGCCGAGAGGAAGCTTACGATCTTCCTCGTCGAGCGCAGCTTTCCCGGAGTGACGGTCGGCCGCGCCATCGAAAAAATGGGCGTATGGGCGCTGCCCACCTCCGAGGTCGCATTCTCGGATTGTTTCGTGCCTGACAGCCATCGCCTGTCGCACGAGGAGGGCGACGGCGAGGTGCATCTGCGCAAGACACTGGCCGAAATCCGCATCATCACCGGCGCGATGTCGAACGGAATTGCGCGCGCAGCGCTCGACGCCGCCGTGCGCTACGCCGCCGAGCGCAGGCAATTCGGCAAGCCGATCAACCGCTACCAGGCCATCCAGATCAAGCTTGCCGAAATGGCGACCGACCTCGAAGCGGCGACGCATCTCGTCCACCACGCGGCCTGGCTGCGCGACAGCGGCAGGCCGCATCACAAGGAAGCGGCCATGGCCAAGCTGTTTGCCAGCGAAGCGGCGGCGCGCATCTGCGACCGGGCAGCGCGCATATTCGCCTCCTACGGCTATGCCATGGAATACCCGGCGCAGCGCTTCCTGCGCGACGTTCGCTTCACGCTGATCGGCGGCGGAACAAGCGATATCCTCCAACTGGTCATCGCCAAGGAGGTCTGCGCATGACGCGCGCGAGACCGATCCGCGTGCTGCTCGCCAAGCCCGGCCTCGACGGGCACGACCAAGGCGCCAAGGTGGTGGCGCGCGCGCTCATGGAGGCGGGGTTCGAGGTGATCTATACCGGCCTGCGGCAGACTCCGGAAGCGGTGGCGCGCGCGGTCAAGGAGAGCAACGCGGATGTCATCGCGCTGTCCTCGATGGCCGGCTCGCATGTGCCGTTCTGCGAAAAGCTGACCCCGCTCCTGGAGAACGCCGGGCTTGCCGATCGTCTTTGCATCATCGGCGGCAATCTGCCCAAGCGCGATCACGCGCACCTGCGCCAACTCGGTTTCCGCGGCATCTTTCCGTCGAGCTCGCGGCTCGACGACATCGTCAACTATATCCGGGACAACGTGTCATGAGCGGCGAGCGTCGTTCGAACATGCGCCGGGTGGTCAACGAATCCGGCATCGAGATCAAGCCGGTCTATACGCCCGCCGACGTAGAGCAAAGCGGCGGCTTCTCGTTCATCGGCGAGCCTGGCGCCTACCCGTTCGTGCGCGGCATCCATCCGCTGATGTACCGGCATCGGCCCTATACGATGCGGCAATATACCGGCTTCGGCAACGCGCAGGACACCAATGCCCGGTTCAAGTTTCTGATCGCCAACGGCCAGACCGGGCTCAACGTCGCTTTCGACCTGCCGACCCAATGCGGGCTCGATTCCGACGATCCGCTTGCGCATGGAGAGGTCGGCCGCGTCGGCATGGCGGTCGATACCTTGCGAGACGTCGAAATCGCCTTCGACGGGATAGATCTCGACAAGATCACGGTCTCGCTCACCATCAACGGCGCCGCGCCGCAGCTCATCGCCATGTATCTCGCCATGGCGCAGAAGCGCGGCTATGACGTGCGCAACCTGCGTGGCACGGCGCAAAACGACATTCTCAAGGAATTCATCGGACGCGGAACCTGGATCTATCCGGTCGAAGCATCGGTCAAACTCGTCGGCGACACCATCGAGTATTGCGCGCAGCAGGCGCCGAAATACAGCCCGGTTTCGGTATGTGGCTATCACATTCGTGAATCGGGCGCGAACCCGGTGCAGGAAATGGCCTACGGCTTCTGCATCGCCAAAGCCTATGCCGACGAGGTGATTGCGCGCGGCGTCGACGTCGACGAGTTTGCCGGCCGGCTGTCGTTCAATTTCAACGTCTTCGGCAACATCTTCGAACAGGTGTGCAAGTTCCGCGCCGGCCGCGGCCTCTGGGCCAGGATCGTCAGGGACGAATACGGCGCCAAGAAGCCGGAATCACTGTGGCTGCGCATGATTGCGGGCGGCGGCGGCGGCGGACTCACCTTCGAGCAGCCCGAGGTCAATATTGTTCGCGGCGCCTATTACGCGCTCATTGCGGCACTCGCTGGTGCGCAGACCACGGCGCTGTGCTGCTTCGATGAGGCCTACACCATTCCGAGCGAATACGCCCAGCGCATCTCGCTGCGCACCATGCAGCTGCTCATCACCGAAATGGGGCTCGCCGATACCGTCGATCCGCTCGGCGGCTCCTGGTACGTCGAGACGCTGACCAACCAGATGCGCCGGAACATGGAAGAGATCATGGCCGATGTCGCGGCGCAGGGCGGCATCAAGAAGCTGATCGCCGAAGGCAGCATCCAGGCTCAGGTCTCCGCACAGGCCTACCACATGCAGCGCGCGATCGAATCCGGCGAATTCCCCAAGCTGGGCGTCAATTGCTACCGCGCCGAGCAGAGCGAGGAGGTCGATGTTGAGATGCATCCCTATGACGAGGAGGACTGCCGCCGGCAGATCGCGGCTCTCGAGGCAACCCGGCGCAGCCGCGACGCGGCACACGTCCGCGACACGCTTGCGCGCCTGCGCGACGACGCTCGGGCCGGCCGCAATGTCATGCCCGCCGTCGTCGAGGCGGTGAACGCTTATGCGTCAGTCGGAGAGATCACCACGGAACTTGCGGCGGTGTACGGGCGCTACCGCGAACCGGTGAAGTTCTAGAGGTTGATGGATGTCTGGCATCAGCAATTACGTTGCGCCGCGCTCACTCGATGAGGCTGCCGAGCTGTTGCGCGCGGGCAATGTCACCCTGCTCGCCGGCGGAACCGACCTGATGCCGCAGAGCCGCAACGGCCGCACGCAATTGCGGCCGACGCTGATGAGTATCCGGCGTGTTGCGGAATTGCGCGGCATCTCTGAAGCGGCCGGCAACGTGCGGATCGGCGCGCTCACCACGATCAGCGAGCTGCGCGACTCGGTCCTTGTGCGCGAGCGCCTGCAGGCGCTGTGGCAGGCCTGCGATCGCTTCGCCAGCGACCAGATACGCAACGCCGCGACCATTGGCGGCAACATCTGCAACGCTTCGCCGGCCGGCGACACGCTCGTGCCTCTTCTCGTTCTCGATGCGCAGGTGGAGCTCGCGAGCAAATCGAATGGCACGCTCGCAACGCGTGCGGTGCCGATCGCGGACTTCCTGCTTGGGCCGGGACAGACCGCACGTGCCGCCACCGAGATTCTCTCCGGTATCGTGCTTGCATTGCCGCCCCGGCATTTCATCAGCTCGTTCTTCAAGTTCGGGACGCGGCCCGCGCTCGACATTTCATTAATCTCGGTCGGGCTTGCAGCGCGGCGTGCGGGAAACGCGCTGCACGACGTTCGCGTCGCCTTCGGCGCGGTCGCGCCGCGGCCGATTCGGGCGCCGGCGGCCGAGGCGGCGCTCGAGGGCAAAGCGCTCGACGATGGCGTCATCGCCGTTGCCGCCGCAGCCGCCGAGGCGGAAATCCATCCGATCAGCGACGTGCGCGCCTCCGACTGGTACCGGCGCGAAATGGTGAGAAACATGTTCACGAGGGTGCTGGCCCATGTCCGCGACCGTTGACATCCGATTCAGGCTCAATGGCGTCGACACCGAAGTGACGGTGCCGGCCGGCATGAGCACGCTCGAAATGCTGCGCGAGCGGCTCGATCTCACCGGCACCAAATACGCCTGTGGCGAGGGCGAGTGCGGCGCCTGCACCATCAGCGTGGATGGCGTGACGGTCAATTCGTGCCTGATGTTCGCGGCCGACTGCGACGGGCGCGAGCTGCTGACCATCGAGGGACTTGTGGCAAGCCCGGTCGGCGAGGTGCTCAGGGCAAGCTTCGCCAGGAATGGCGCCGTGCAATGCGGGTTCTGCACGCCGGGCATCATGATGCAGGCGCAACATGTGCTGCGAAAGCACAAGGGTTGTGAGCGCGCCGATCTCCAGCGCGCGATCGAAGGCAACTTGTGCCGCTGCACCGGCTACGTGAAGATCATCGATTCAATCGCCGAGGCATGCGTGACCGCCGACACGGAACAGGGAGCCTGACATGGGTGCAGCGGTGGACATCGCGCGCGGCGAAACGCTGATCGGCAAGCGCGTTCCCAAGATGGACGCGCCAGAGAAGGCGAGCGGCAGGACCCGCTACATTCACGACATTAATCTGCCGGGCCAGCTTCATGCCAAGATATTGCGTGCCGGCGTCGTCCATGCCCGGATTGTTTCGATCGACACCAGCGCGGCCAAGGCGCTGCCGGGCGTGCACGCGGTGATTACCGCGGCCGACGTCCCGTGGCAGCGGCCGATTGGCGTCGCCAAGGATCATCTGCCGCTCAAGACCGATCGCGTGCGCAGCCCGCGCGACGAGATCGCCGCCGTCGCGGCCGACAGCGCGGAGATTGCCGAAGCTGCGCTCCGGCTGATCAAGGTCACATACGACCCGCTTCCTGTCGTCACCAGCGCCGAGGATGCCCTGCGGCCCGGGGCGCCGCTTCTGCACGGCGAGGAGCTGACATGGACGGCACCCGACGGCCGCCGCGAGGTGCTGCACGCGCCCTCGCCCGACAACGTCGCCATGACATTCAACTACGCACAAGGCGATGTGGCGCGAGGCGAGGCGGAATCCGACACCGTCGTGGAAGATGTTTTCTGGCTGCACTACGTTACGCACTGCTGCATGGGCGTCTCCGGCGTAATCGCCGAATTCGACGCCGACGACAATCTGCGGCTCTATTCAAATACGCAGGTGCCGTTCCTGCACAAGCGCGAGTTCGCCGAACTTCTCGGCATTGACCCGGGCCGCATCCGCGTGATCCAACCGCCGATCGGCGGCGGCTTCGGCTCGAAACTCGACATCTACCCGTTCGAACCGATCGCGATCTTCCTGGCCAAGATCACGCAACGGCCGGTCAAGCTGATCTTCACGCGCGAAGAGGAATTTCTCGCCTCGCCGACGCGCCAGCCGGTCCTGCTCAAGCTCCGCTCCGGCTGCAAGCGCGACGGCACGCTGACCTTCCGCACCGTCGACACGTTGCACGACAACGGCGCCTATACGTCGTGGGGCGCGACGACCCCGTTCGTGATGATGCAGACGATCTCGTCGCTCTACCGCGTGCCGCACTGCCAATATCGCACGCGAGCGGTGTACACCAATAATCCCTATGCCGGCTCCTTCCGCGGCTACGGCAACCTGCAGGCCACGTTCGCGGTGGAAGCGCATATGGACAAGCTCGCCGAGGCAGTCGGCATGGATCCCGTCACGTTCCGTCTTCGGAACGCGCAGGAACCGGGCGAAATCACGCCACAAGGGATGCATTTCAAGTCTTGCGGCTTCAAGCAGTGTCTTGAGACCGCCGCGCTGCGCAGCGATTTCCGACGCAAACACAATGAATATCGGGCCAAATGGCATGACAGCAATCCGCTCAAGCGGGGCGTCGGCATGGCCTCGATGCTGCATGTCGGCGGCGGCGCGAAAATCTATCCGTCCGACGGCTGCGGCACCATCCTCAAGATCGATGACTTCGCCCACCTGACCCTCATCACCGGCGCCTCGGAGATCGGTCAAGGCTCGGAAACCGTGCTGGCGCAGCTCGTCTGCGAGGAGCTCGGGCTGCCTCTGTCTGCGGTGACCGTGGTCAACAACGACACCGACATCACGCCGTGGGACGTGGGGGTGCACGCGTCGCGCACCACCTTCGTTGCCGGCAATTCGGCGATCGGCGCGGCGCGCAAGGCCAAGGCAAAGATTCTTGCCGCGGCCGCGGCAAAACTGGAGCTGCCCGTCGAGCGGCTCGGTCTGCGCGCCGGCTGTGTCGTCGAGACCGGCAGCGGCAACAGATTCATCGAGATTGGCAAGCTCATCCGCTCACTCCATTTCTCCGACAAGGCGGAGCTGGTGATGACGACCCACTATTACGAGCCGCCGAGCCAGCATCAGGATCGTGAATTCAAAGGCGACGTGTCCGCCGCCTATGCCTGGGCGACGCAGGTTGCCGAGGTCGAGGTCGACACGATGACCGGCATCGTGCGGCTGCTCCGCATCACCGGCGCGCACGATGTCGGGCGCGTGCTCAATCGCCTCGGTATCGAGGGTCAGATCGAGGGCGGCATCGTCATGGGACAGGGCTATGCCACGACGGAGAACCTGATCGTCGAGAACGGCGTCGTGCGCAATCCGAGCTTCCGCGACTACAAGCTTGTCACGGCGCCGGAGATCCCGGCGATCGACATTTCCTTCATCGAGACGATGGACGGCGAAGGTCCGCAAGGCGCCAAGGGCGTCGGCGAAGCGCCAGCCATCTGCGTTGCGGCTGCGGTCGCCAATGCGATCTATAACGCCACCGGCGTCAGGCTCTATGCCTTGCCGTTCACGCCGGAAAATGTCTATCGCGCGCTCAAGGGGCAGGCGCAACCGCCGGTCTGGAGGGTTGCGTCGTGACTCGTTGCACCGTACTCAGCATGGAGCAGGCCCTCTCGCTGCCGTCCGCAACGCTGCGCTTCGCGCAGCTCGGGTGGCGGGTGATCCGCATCGAGGCGGCACCGGTCGGCAACAGCCTGCCTGGCGACCCGAACCGCTACATCGGCAGCCGGGTCGCCGACGACGACCGGCGGAGCTATTTCATCGCGCCCAATGTCGGCAAGGAGGCGATTGCCCTCAACCTGAAGGATCGGCGCGGGCAAGAGGTGCTGCGCCGGCTGATCAAGGCGCTCGACGTCGACGTCTTCTGCTGCAACACGGTGCCGTCGCGCTACCACTCGCTCGGCATCGATTACGCCGCGCTGTCGGCGGTCAAGCCGGACCTGATCTGGGCCGGCATTTCCGCCATGGGTCCCGATCATCCCGAGGCTCCCGGCTACGATCCGGTGATCCAGGCGATGTGCGGCTACATGGAAGTCACCGGCGATCCGAAGGGATCTCCGACGGTCATGGGATTGCCGGTGATCGATCTGAAGGCTGGCGACGAAGTCTATGCCGGCGTCTTGCTCGCGCTGCTCGAGCGTCATGAAACGCAGCGCGGCAAGGCGATCCATGTTTCCATGCTGCAGGCGGCCGCCTCCTGGCTGATCACGGTGCTGCCGCTGATCGACTTCGGCTGCGCGGCGGCGGAGATCACACGCGCCGGCAACGAGCATCGCAAGTTCATTCCCACCAACGTGTATCCGGCCAAGGACGGCTTCGTCTACCTGGCGATCGGCAGCGATGCGCAATGGAAACGGCTGACCGAGCTGGCGAAGTTCGCATGCCTCGGCAACGACATCCGCTCGACTAACGAAGGTCGCCATGTCGAGCGCGAAGCGATCCACCGTGACATGGCAGCGGTAACGGTTCACTACGCGATCGACGAAATCCTGGCGGACTTGCGCGCCGCCACCATCCCGGCCACCCGCATCCTCAACGTCAGGCAGGTGCGCGATCTGCCCCAGCTCGCCGACAAGCTGACGCGCACGGCGATGCCCGATGGCCGCATCATTCACATGCAACCGATGGCGGTCGATGGGGCGGGCACGCGGCGCGAACTGCCATTCGCGCCGAAATACGGCAGCGACACGCGCCGGATTCTGGCCGAAGCGGGATATCCGGCCGCCGAGATCGACGCACTCGCCGCAATCGGGGCCGTAGCATGAACGCGGCGGCATCATTCAAGGCCCGGCTGGCGCTTGACGAGCAGCGCGGCGAATGGCGCGACGGCGACGCGCGCTACCTGATGATCCGCCACGATTCGTTGATGGGCATGTTTCGCCTGCTGCCTGCGGCAACACGGCAGACGGCGCTTGCCGCATTCGCCGAGTCGGTGGCGAGCAACGGTCGCCGCTCGGTCGAAAGCTATTGCTTGACGGCGGCGGCGGCCGAGGCGCTGCTGGCGGTGATTGCGGAAACGGCGGCGCAGCTTGGCTGGGGCCGTTGGCGCTTCGAGCGCGCGGCCAGCGACGAACTCCGTCTCGACGTTGCGAACAGCCCGTTCGCGGCCGGCGCCGGGCACACGCACGAACCCGTCTGCGCGGCGATTGCCGGCATGCTGCGCGCGGTTGCCGGGACGATTTTCGGACGGCCGGCGGACGCGGAGGAAATCTCGTGCGTCGCCGCCGGAGGCGACCTCTGCCGGTTTGTCGTGCGTCCCCAGACAGCCAAACCCGCACGGCTGCCGATTTCCGGTCACGATCCGCCATGAGCGGCGTGATTGCGCTTCCGGCCACGCTATTGTGACGGAAGCCGATACTCCCTCCACGCATCCGCGCGGGGGTCCTGAAACAAAGAAATGCATCGCACCGAACGATGCAGCGCAATCCACAAGGAGGAAATTGACCATGCTGAAACACAGTTTACTGCTGGCATCCGCCCTGCTCGCCTCGCTCGGCTGCGGCGCGTCGGCACAGGAAATCACCGTCGGCGTTACGCTCGGCGCAACCGGCCCGGGCGCTTCGCTCGGCATTCATTACAAGAACGCCTTCCAGCTCTTTCCGAAGACTCTGGGCGGCCATCCCGTCAAATACATAATCCTTGAAGATGCGACCGATCCGGCCAATGCGGCAAAGAACGCGCGCAAGCTGATCGCCGAAGACAAGGTCGACGTGATCATGGGATCGGTTTCGGTTCCCTCCACGACGCAGGTGGCGCAGATCGCGTCCGAAGCCAAGACGCCGATGATCGCACTTTCGCCGGTGGCGTTGCCGCCCGACAAGCTGGCGTGGATATTCGTCGTGCCGCAGCCGGTCCCGCTCATGATGAGCGCCGTCGTCGAGCACATGAAGACGACTGGCGTGAAAACCGTCGGCTATGTCGGTTTCTCGGACTCATGGGGCGACCTCGTGCTGAAAGCGCTGGAACAGCACGCAAATCCCGCGGGCATCAAGGTCGTGACGAACGAGCGTTATGCGCGCGCCGACACCAGCGTGACCGGACAGGTGATCAAGGTTCTGGCGGCGAACCCCGACGCCGTCGTGGTCGGCGGCTCAGGCACGGGCGGCGCCCTGCCCCATGTTGGGCTGGTCGAGCGCGGCTATAAAAAACAAATCTACCACAACCATGGAACCGTGAATCGCGAATTCATCAAGGTCGGCGCCAAGGCTGTCGAGGGCGCCATCGCGCCGACCGGGCCGCTGATCGTTCCGGAGGAATTGTCCGCCGACAACCCGATCAAGAAGGTGGCAAGCGAGTTTATCCAGCGCTACGAACAGACGTTCGGAGCGGGCAGTCGCAACGCCTTCGCCGGTTACAGCTATGACGGCTTCCTGCTTTTGAATGCGGGCGTGCCTGGCGCCATGGCGAAAGCCAAGCCGGGAACGCCGGAATTCCGATCGGCGCTGCGCGACGCCATCGAGTCCGCCAAGAACGTGGTCGGAGCGCACGGCATCTACAACATAACCGCCAAGGACCACACCGGTCTCGACAATCGCGCACGCGTGCTCGTGCAGGTGAAAGAGGGAGCTTGGCGTCTGATGAAGTAGGAAGGCCACGGAGCAACGGAAGGAGGCGCGGTCCGCCTCCTTCCGGCACGCGACCGCTGTCATGACGATCGATATCGCTCTCTGGCTGACGCAGGACGCCATAACCAACGGCGCCGTGTATGCATTGCTTGCGCTCGCGCTCGTGCTTGTCTACACGGTGACCCGCGTGATTTTCGTCCCCCAGGGCGAGTTTATCTCCTTCGCGGCGCTCTCGCTTGCCACCCTGCAGGCCGGCAAAGTGCCGGGCACCGTCTACCTCCTGATGGCGGGTGGTGCGCTGGTAGCGCTTATTGACGGCGTGGCTGCGATTCGGGCGGCGCAACCCCGGCGGCTGATCGGCATCGTGATCCTCAATATCGGCTTGCCTGCGGCGGTCGCCGGCGCGGCGTCGCTTGCGGCGCTGCGTCCCGACAATCTGTGGCTTCAAATGCTCGTCACGCTTGCGATCGTGACGCCGTTCGGTCCGATCATCTATCGCCTGGCGTTTCAGCCGCTCGCCGGAATGTCGGTTCTCGTGCTTCTGATCATCGCCGTCGCCGTCCACTATCTGTTGACCGGACTTGGACTGGTGTTCTTCGGCGGTGAGGGATTGCGTTCGCCTCCCCTGTCCGACTTTTCGCTCCACGTCGGCGTGCTCAACATCACGGCGCAGAGCCTGTGGGTGATCTTTTCCAGCATCGTGCTGATCTTCACGCTCTGGCTGTTGTTCGAGCATACGCTCTATGGCAAGGCGCTGCGTGCGACCGCGATCAACCGCGTCGGCGCGCGGCTCGTCGGCATATCGGCGGCGTTCGCAGGATCGCTCAGCTTCACGCTCGCCGCCCTGATCGGGGCGATCGCCGGAATCCTGATCTCACCCATCACCACGATCTATTACGACACCGGCTTTATCATCAGCCTCAAAGGCTTCGTCGGGGCGATCATCGGCGGCATGGTCAGCTATCCGGTGGCCGCGGCGGGGGCGCTGCTGGTCGGATTTCTCGAGTCCTTCTCCTCATTCTGGTGGAGCGCATTCAAGGAGTCGATCGTATTCACCCTGATCATTCCCGTTCTGCTGTGGCGATCGCTCACCGCGCGCCATGTCGATGAGGAGGAAGAGTGATGTCGCGGCACGTTGCCGGGCTCGCAGCGCTTGGGCTGCTCGTGGCGGCACCGTTCCTGCTGTCGGAATTCCACATTGCCCTCATGAACTACATCGGACTCGCCAGCATCGTGACGCTTGGACTGGTCCTCCTTACCGGCGTCGGCGGGCTCACCTCATTTGGCCAGGCGGCGTTTGTCGGCATCGGTGCATATACCAGCGCGGTACTCACCACCTCATACGGGATTTCGCCGTGGCTCACGCTCCCGGCCGGGTTGGCGCTGATCGCCGTCATCGCGCTGTTCCTTGGCTCGATCACGATGCGTCTGTCCGGCCACTTTCTGCCGCTCGGCACGATCGCCTGGGGCATTGCCATCTACTTCGTGTTCGGCAATCTCGAGATGCTCGGGAAATACAGCGGCATCGCCGAGATCCCACCCCTTCACCTGTTCGATAAGCCGCTCAGCGACGGGCGCGAGGTCTATTATCCGATCTGGCTTGTCGCCGTCAGCTTGCTGTTTGCGGTGCGTAACCTGCTTGATTCGCGCATCGGACGTGCGATCCGGGCCCTGAAGTCGCGCGGGACGATGGCCGAGAGCGTGGGCGTCGACACGAGCCGGTTGAAGATCATCATCTTCTTGCTGGCCGCGCTCCTGGCCGGCACGTCCGGGTGGCTCTACGCGCACTTCATGCGCTACGTGAACCCCACTCCATTCAATATCAATTCCGGGATCGATTACCTGTTCATGGCCGTGATCGGCGGCTCGAGTCATGTCTGGGGTGCCGTGGTCGGTGCCGGCGTCCTCACTCTGCTCAAGGAATGGCTCAAGGACATTCTGCCGAAGCTGATCGAGCACAGCGGCAACTACGAGATCGTCGTATTCGGGCTGCTGATCGTCCTGCTGATGCACCGCACCCGCGACGGATTGCTGCCGTTCCTGGTGCGCCTGCTGCCCGCCGGCGAGCACCCGAAACCCCCGGCGGCGGCCGAGTCGCTGCCCGAGCGGCCGCGGCCTGCGAATTGCGAACGCATGCTCGATGTCTGCCAGGCGAACAAGCGTTTCGAAGCACTGGCGGCGGTGCGCGATCTGTCGTTCGAGCTGGATGCGGGCGAAATTCTTGGCCTGATCGGCCCGAATGGCGCCGGCAAGACCACGATGTTCAATCTCATCAGCGGCGTGCTGCCGGCGGACAGCGGCGAGATCCGCTTTCGGGGCGAGCGGATCGACCGGCTGCCGGCGCGCGAGATCGCCCGGCGCGGCGTCGCCCGCACCTTCCAGCACGCCAATATTCTGCCCGGCATGACCGTGCTCGACAACGTGGCGCTCGGCGCCCATCTGCGCGGCAGCGGCGGCGTAATTTCCGCCTCGCTCAGGCTCGATCGCGCCGACGAGGCGCGCCTGTTGTGGGAGGCGAGGATGCGGATCGAGCAGGTGGGCCTGGCCGCCCACATGTTCGACCTTGCCGGCAACCTCTCGCTCGGATCGCAGCGTGCCGTCGAGATCGCCCGCGCGATGTGCGCGGATCCCGTGCTTCTGCTTCTGGACGAGCCGGCCGCCGGGCTGCGTCATCTCGAGAAGCAAAAGTTAGCCGCACTTCTGCGCGATCTGCGCGGCAGCGGCATCAGCATTCTGCTCGTCGAACACGACATGGACTTCGTGATGGGGCTGGTCGATCGCGTCGTTGTAATGAATTTTGGCGAAAAGTTGAGCGAAGGCGTGCCCCAACAGATCCAGCGCGATCCGATGGTGATCGAGGCCTACCTGGGAGGCGTCAATGAGCTCGTTGCTTGATGTGCGAGGGCTCAGCGCCGCCTACGGCAAGGTGGAGGCGTTGCATGGGGTTGATATCGAGGTTCCTCGCGGCAAGATCGTCACCGTGATCGGACCAAACGGCGCAGGCAAGACCACGCTGCTTGCGGTCCTGATGGGATTGCTGGCGGGACGCGGCACGGTGATCTACGACGGCGGCGACATGTCCGGCTGCACGACCGAGATGCGGGTTGCGCGGGGGCTCTGCCTCGTGCCGGAGCGGCGCGAGCTGTTTGGCGGCCTGCGGGTAGAGGACAACCTGTTGCTGGGGGCATTTCCGCGCATCGGCAAGGCGACGCAAACCATCCGTTCCGACCTGGACGGCGTCTATCAGCGCTTTCCGCGCCTGCTGGAACGGCGCACCCAGCTTGCCGGCACGCTGTCGGGAGGCGAGCGTCAGATGCTTGCCCTCGGCCGGGCGTTGATGGCCAAGCCGCAGCTGCTGATGCTGGACGAGCCCAGCCTCGGACTCGCGCCGCGCATCGTGCGCGACACGTTTCACGTCATTGCCGATCTCAAACGCTCCGGCGTATCGATTCTGCTCGTCGAGCAGAACGCGCGCGCCGCGTTGCAGGTTGCCGATTACGGCTACGTGCTGGAGACCGGCGAGGTCGTTCTCGAAGGCACCGCGTGCGCGCTCGCCGCCAATCCGCGCGTAGCGCAGACCTATCTTGGCTTGTCGGGACGTTTCGAACGCAACACGGCATGAGCCGCGCTGCGATCGAGCCATTGTCTTCGGAAGGCGATGGTCAATTTGATGCAGGAGCGGATTGGCGCAGCTCACCGCCGCTGATCCGGCGGCCGGTGCGCTGCCGATAAGCGGGTTAAAAAATTATCGATGGCCGCCGTCTCACTTAATTGACCGAAAGCAAATTGGTTTGGAAATTGCTGGCCATAATTTATTGATCTGTTTACGGCGCCGACAGTGCCCGCAAGCGGCCGGCCTTTGCACGTGCGGAGAGGCCGCCGGTCCGGCATGCGGCTGTCGCGCTGTCCGCCGGCTCCTTGACGCCTTGTCCTGACAGGCCGGGACAGGAGGCATGACATGGCAGAAGCGATACCGTTCGTGCACGAAACCGTGGTGCACATGCTGCACGACGCCGCGATCCGCAGCCCGGACGCCACCGCACTGGTTTGCGAGGATGAAGGGCTGACCTATGCCGAATATGCGGCCTGCGTCGCCGGGCTCGCCCGCGAGCTTGGCGCGCTCGGCGCGACCGGCGGCCGAGTCGCTCTGCTGATGGCCAATTCGATCGATATCGCCGTGGCGACATTCGCCGTCCAATCGGCCGGCGCCCAGGTCGTTCCGCTGAATCCGGCTTATACCAGCCACGAGCTTGCGCCGATACTCGAGAATGCCGCGCCCACGATCCTCATCCATGACGCCACCATCGCGGACACAGTCGCAGAGCTCGCGCAGCGCATCGCCCTACCCCACCGGATAGCCGTCGGCCCGCACGCGCGGCGGTTCACCGAATGGCGCACGCATACCGATCTTGCCCGCGCCATCCTTCTGCCCGACCCGGATTCGCTGTCCACCCTGCAATATACCGGCGGCACCACCGGCCGGCCGAAAGGCGCCAATCTCACGCATCGCTGCGTGTCGATCAACGTCGCGCAACGCGAAGCGCTGCTTCCGACCGAACCCGAGCGCGAGCGGATTCTCGCCATCACCCCGCTGTTTCACGTCTATGCCGTGGCGATGGGGCTCTATCTCGCCGCCTATTGCCGCGGAGCATTGTTCATCCTGCCGCGCTATCGGCCCGAGCTTGTGCTCGCCGCGATCGAGCGCGACCGGATCACGCTGTTGTCGGGCAGCCCAACGATCTACACCGGGCTGATGGCGCATGAACGCTTCGGTGCAACGGACCTGACCGCGCTGCGGCTGTGTTTCTCAGGCGCCTCGGCGCTTTCAGAGGAGACGCTGCGACGCTGGGAAGCCGCCACGGGATGCCCGATCTGCGAGGGTTATGGTCAGAGCGAAGCCGGACCGGTGCTCACCTTCAATCCCCGCTACGGCCGGCGCAAAGCAGGTTCGGTCGGCATTGCGGTCCCCGCAACCGACATCGCGATTGTCGATACCGCGACCGGCACGCGCGTGCTCGGGGTCGGCGAGGCGGGCGAGATACGCGCGCGCGGACCGCAGATCATGCGCGGCTATCGCGGCCTCGCGCAGGAGACCAACGAGGCGCTGCGCGACGGCTGGCTGCATACCGGAGACATCGGCGAGCTGGACGCCGACGGTTATCTCTTTATCCGCGACCGCAAGAAGGACATGGTGATCGTCAGCGGATTCAACGTCTATCCGCGCGAGATCGAGGAGGCTCTTTATGCCAATCCCGCCGTGCTGGAGGCCGCCGTTGTCGGCGTTGCGGATTCCTATCGTGGCGAGGCGTTGGTCGGCTTCGTCGTTCCCGCCGGGTCGCCGCCGCGACCCGAAGACCTGCGCGCCTATCTCGCCGGGCGGCTCGCGCATTACAAGGTTCCGCGCGAAATCCGCATCGTCACGTCGCTCCCGAAGACAACGGTTGGCAAGGTGGACAAGAGGCAATTGCGGGAATTGCCGGAACGGATGTGAGTTTATTTTTAAAGTTTCGCGGCTGCCAACGTGCGCCGGCGCGTTCTGCAGCGCCGCAACGCGGAACGGGATGTCCATGAAACTGGACAGCCGCCACGCTGGCGCCGTCCGGATCGCCTGGTCCGTGATCGCAACGAAATAGAGGAAATCCCCGCCCGATCGGGATGCGGGTGATTTCGGCGCATCACGGCTGGTTTGGCCGCTCGACAGCAAGCCCGCGTAAGAGGTTTGGGAACATCTTGTATTCCGGCGCGGGCCTGGCCGCGCGCGGCTTCGGTCCGGGCGCGGTGATGCCCATGCAGCACCGCCGCTCGTCCGACGCGAGCCCACAAACGTCCAGCCGGTGAGCAATTCATCGATCCGCTGCTCAAGGCCCGATCGTTGTCATTGGCCGCCCGCGGCGCCCGGTAGACGCCGCGGCGCGCAATGCCGAGCAGCTTGCACAGGCGGCGGAACGAAAGCGCCCCCGTCTGCTGCTACGGAGCGGTTTCCGAATCCAATCAGGCAACCAGTCCCAAATCCGGGGGCCACGTCAGCTTCAACAGGTCAACCCGGCGCACGTCATTGATAATGACAACAGAAAAACCTATTATTTACATGTTAATTATGTGCTATGCGCAAATCACAGATGCGCGCCTCAGGATCGGCATTCACCTCACAGGCAGGCTGCAATACCTTCGATAGCCTTCGGGACTTGAGCGATGAAACTCGGATTGAATCGAGCCATCGGTGGCGTCATCTGCTTGAGTCGGAACGCACCAGATCGTCTACATCAAATCAAACGCCTGTATGCCAGCGGAAGTTCACCCTCCAACATTCCCCTGGCGGCGTTCACAGTCAATGTTGCGCATGGTCGGACCCGATTGCTCGGGCGTGACGGTTCGAACCCGATCCGGGGCGGAGAGGAAACGAGACAAGATGCAGCCGGTGCCAATGCGGATCCTGTCATTGTTGACATCCGGCAGGTCAGTTCATGGCGAATTTCTGACGTGGTCGGGTACGAGCACGTGGTTTCCGACGGGAAAGTTCATTGGCCAAACACTGCACAAATGGTATCGCACTGAGCGTGCTTCTATGGCCTGTTGCCTTGCCACCTTTGCCGATTATGCGGACATCAACTAGGTACTTGCATTCCCGCCCGTCGGGACACGGACAAATCGAATCCGGGACAAGACCGGTCAAACCGCGCGACGCGGCGACGCTCATAATCTGGCGCAAGGGCCTTAGCGGCGTCGAAGTGCTTATGGGACGCCGCTCAAGCCGCGCCGCCTTTGTACCCGACTTTTACGTATTTCCTGGTGGCCGACTCGATCCAGCAGACCATCAGGTGCGCGCAGCAACGCCGCTCAATCCGAGCCTGGTTTCCGGAATGGGGGTACGCGGCGATACGAAGAAAGCACAGGCCTTAGCCATCACGGCGGTGCGCGAAACCTTTGAGGAGACCGGATTACTATTGGCCGAGAGCGGAGACGTCGGCGTTGGCGAACATCCGGACTGGACTTACTGGAAAGCGCGCGGACTTGCACCGGATCTTCGTCATCTCGGATATTTCGGACGCGCGATCACTTCGCCAGTTAGTCCGATCCGGTTCAATGCCCGCTTTTTTATCGCTCACGCCGGCCTGCTGCACGGACAACTCGGGGGCTCAGGAGAGCTTTCTGATCTCGACTTCTATCCGGCGGATGATGTTCTAAGAGATATGCTGATCGTCGACGTCACTGAGTTCATGCTGAAGGCCCTGATTCGCTTCGTTGAAAATCCGGCCAGCTTCAATCCGAACGCGCCGCTCTTTTCTTATCGAGGCCTGGTGCCGTTCATCAGCTATCATCCTTCCGATGCCATGCTCGCCGGTCGCGGACCCGGCCAACAAGCAAAAGGAACGAGGCGTGCAGACACTGGTCAATGAGGGCTATCTATCGATCGGAGACATGCGGCTCGAATACCAGCTGATCGACGGGAAGCCGGTCGGCGCTCCAATGATCATTATGCTGCATGAAGGGCTCGGCTCGGCTCGCACGTGGGGCGAATTTCCTCGGCTGCTTTCTGAGGCTACGGGCGCAAGCGCATTCGCCTATTCCCGCGATGGATACGGCTCATCCCCGCTCGCCCGGCACGAATTGCCGGTGGATTATATCAGACGGCATGCGCTGGACGTGCTGCCGCACATTCTTGACGAGATCGGGTTCAAAACGGGGATATTGCTGGGACATAGCGATGGCGCCTCAATGGCTGCCGCCTACGCCGGAAATGTCGACGATCCGCGGGTCCGCGGCCTGGTATTAATGGCGCCGCACTTTTGCGTCGAGGAGGAGACGCTAGCTGAGATCAGACATGCCAAAGCAGCATTCGAAGGTGGCGGCCTTCGCCGACGGCTCGCCCGCTATCATGCCGACGTCGATGCGGCATTTCTGAGATGGAACAATGTCTGGCTCGATCCGCGGTTTCCCGCCTTCGATATGACGGCAGAACTGTCAAACATTCGCATTCCAACTTTAATCATTCGTGGTGACGACGACCGATACGGCACGCATAAGCAAGTGCGCATGGCCGAACAACTGCTTCGTGGCGCGCCGAAGACGCTGCTGATGCCAAATTGCGGGCACATCCCTCATCGCGAGAAATTGGTGCAGACCGTCGCGGCGATCGCCGCCTTCTGCAAGCCGCTATTTCGCCTGCAACCTGACGACCGTTCAGTCACCGCAGACCAAAACTGAATTCAGCAACGAAGATCATCGCGCCGCTTCCGCCAGCAATTCTTCGATCGCCTCACCGATTGCAAGCAGCGTCTGATCGGCATGGTCGAAACGGGCGAGCATCAGTCCAACAGGCGCCTCTCCGGTTACGTGACAGGGAATGCTTATCGCACATCCGTCGAGAAAATTGATGAAGGTCGGATTGCGTAGCATTAGAAGGTTGGCGGTGTGATAACGGTCTTCATCGTCCTCAAGATCGGCGATTGCCGGAGCGATCACCGGAACAGTTGGCATCACCACGGCATCGAAGGCTTCGGTGCGAACCCGGACCGACCTGATCAGCTCGTCGCGCTTCTCCAGCAGCCACAGATAGTCGGCGGCGCTGATGTTTTCTCCACGTAAGATCCGGACGGCAACCCGCGGATCGTAACGATGCTTGGCGTGCATTAACAGTTCGCGATGCCATGCATAGGATTCGACTGCCGGAAATGTCGCCCTGCTGGCCGTACTGCCGATTTCGGCAAACTCGGGAACGGCGATTTCGGTGATCTGCGCTCCCGCTCTCCGGAGCCGATCCAAGGCCAATTCGAACGCACGGGCGACCTGCGTGTCGACATCGTCCAGCGCGCGCGTCGTCGGAACCGCAAGACGCAACCCTTGCACCGGAGCAACCGGCATATCAGTGCCGGCATCACCACTCAGCACGCGGTCGAGAATTCGGCAGCAACGGACGCTCGAGGCCAGCGGTCCAATCGAATCGAGCGACCGCGATAGCGGCAGTGCACCCAGTTGCGGTATGCGCCGCGCCGTCGGCTTGAATCCCACCAACCCACACAGGGCCGCCGGGATGCGGACCGACCCGCCCGTGTCGGTGCCGATAGCGCCAAACGCCATTTCATCGGCAACGGAAACGGCAGCGCCCGATGAGGAGCCCCCCGGGATTCTACGCGACTTTCGGTCGAACGGATTGGCGGGTGTCCCGTAATGCGGATTGAGACCCAATCCAGAAAACGCAAACTCTGTCATGTTCGTTCGCCCGACGATCACCGCGCCGGCCGCACGCAGGCGGTGAACCACCACGGCGTCCGCGAAAGCGGGGGCAGCGTCCGACAACACAACCGACCCGGCCGTAGTCGGCAGTCCGCGTATATCAAACAGGTCCTTGACTGAGATCGGAATTCCACCAAGCGGCCCGGTCCAGATGCCGGCCTGACGCCGGCGGTCAATCGCATCCGCCTCCGCGAGCGCCGAATCTGCCAGAAGCCGGATAAAAACGCGCGATCCCTCGCCGTGAGCCGAAGCGGCCCGCTCCAAGCATGCATCGACGAGAGCCCGACTGCTGAGCTTTCCTGCTTCGAGTGCTTCAAGCGCCGCTTCGATTCTACGCATGGGTTATCGACAACCCACCGCCTGCGAGACCGGGCTCCGCGTCACCTCTTGCGAACCTCGCGTTCTGCCGTTCCGTGCGCTCAGACATAATAGTGTATTTCGAATAGCACGCAGCCGCCGATCGACTTAAACGGGCCATGATGAACGCCGGGCGGACGGCAGGCGTAGGTCAGCGGCCGAAAGCTTTCGCCGCCGTCGCCGTTTTCGTCATTGCCGACGATCAGATCGCCAGAGACCAGGAAAACTTCTTCCCAATAGCCATGAACAAATGGCTTGATCGTATAAACACCGGGCGCGAAGCGAAGCAAACGCGAACGGTTGCCGCTCTTGGCCTGTTCGTCGAGCGACCCCGACAGGATTTTCTGCTGAATTCCCGCAGGGTAACCGGGCGGAGTTTCCCAGCCGGCCGTCATGTCGATGGTCCTGAACTCGTCGTGCAATTTTGGATTCTTCACGGGCGACGAACTCCTTTTACTCAGACCTGTTGGGTGACGTTGCGCTGAAACGCATTGATGTGCTCGCGCATAGCGAACTCGGCCGCCTCCGGCTTGCGGCTCTGCAGCGCATCAACGATGGCGCGATGCTGAGTCAGCACCCGGCGATGGTGATCGGGATCGCGCAGCGAAATGAACCAAAATCGCAGCGATCGCTCGTGCAGGTTGCGCAGGGTGTCCGCCAACACTTTATTTCGTGCCGAACGCGCCAGAGTGTCGTGGAACTCCCGGTCCAACAACATGAGCTGTTCAACGTCGCGGGTTTCGGCTGCTTCCTCCGACTCATCCAGGATTTCCCGCAGCCGCTGAAGCTCGGTATCGTCGGCACGCTCGGCGGCAAGCCGCGCGCAATAACCCTCGGTCACCAAACGCACGCCGATTATTTCCATCGCTTCGTCAAGGCTGACCGGGCGCACCATAACGCCCTTACGCGGCAGAATGGAAACCAGATCGTCCATCATCAGCCTATGGATCGCCTGATGGATCGGCGTCCGGCCAATCTTCAATTCTTCGGATATCGCGGCTTCGCTCAGCACTTCGCCGGGGCGATAGCGACAGGTGATGATGCGCAGCTTGATTTCATTATAGGCTGTATCAAGCAGCGATTCCCCGCGCCGCGCGCCCGCCGGTTTGCGATCAGCGCCGGAGCCACTCCGCCTTGATGCCGACCGCTTCTTCATTCTCTGTCCTTAACTGACAATCGGCAGCGCAACCACATCGTAGGAATGCGCGATTCGCCGCCCAAGAACCGGGTCAGACAGCTCGAACGAAAACCGCCGGGAAGGGCGAATAACGCCTTTCGCAGCCAGTGTTCCGCAGAACATCGCAGATCCTTCGTGTAACTCGCCGCCCGGATTGTATCCCGCAATGATTGCGTCGGGTGAAAGAATGGCCGCGACCGAACCTTCCTGATAGAGGCGCTGCTCGCCGTCTTCCTGGATCCAAGAGCGCAGTTGCAGCGAATCAAAATGCCCCGCAACCTCCTCGAAATCCCAGAGGTCGGGCGCCATCGGCTTTTCGCAAAGCTGCTTGGATACGGTGATATTGTAGGTTTCCACTTTGCGATCAGTGTGATCAGAGCCGGCCCCCAGCCACAACCGGCCGCCGTCGCAAATTAACACAAACTCGACTTCGCCGCTTGAATTCTCGCCGACCACCTCGATACGATCCGCCGTGGTCAGCAGCGTCCTGGAGACGCGATAATAGATTGGCGTAGAAGCGGGGCGGGCAACGCCAAGCGCCTCGAGCTCAGCGATATGCTTTTCGCGGGCGACAGGATCGCGCCCCGTCCAGCCGGCAATAATTGCGGAATCGACGGAGATTGAGCGGTTTTCCACGCGGTTACCGCGGTGAGCGCGGAATACGAGAGAATGGTCAGTCATCGGCTTCCGGACTTGTCATTCGCACGCCCGGTTCCGCCCAAAGCGGAGCCAGATTGCGCCATTTTTCTCAACAAAACCATGCAGCTATATTGAAATCAAGATGATATTTCACATCTATTTACTTACGCCGCCGAACCAGGATGGCAGCGAAAATTCCCGTCGACCCAGGCCGGTTTTGAATCGCCGACACGCAGACCGTCGCGACCGAGCGCCAGAGAGAACACAATGGGGTGCCGCCAGCAGCGGCGGCCTCCCAAAGCAGCATGCCGCCACGGAATGAATCGTTGACCTGCTCATGTTCATGACTTGTCCAAGCCGGCGCGTTTTTTCGCCGTCTCCACAATGGCGTCCACCATCCCGGCATAACCCGTACAGCGGCAAATATGGCCGCTCAGCATTTCGCGCACCTCCGATTCAGAGGGCTGCTGGTTCTTCTGCAGATAGGCCTCGGTGGAGACGAGGATGCCCGGCGTGCAATAGCCGCATTGCAGTCCATGGTGTCTGCGGAAGGATTGCTGCAGGTCGTTGAGATTTCCGTCGGCATCGGCCAGGCTGCGGACCGTATCCACCACCCGCCCGGCGACCTGGACGGCGAAAATCAGGCAGCTTCGCACCGGACGACCATCCAACAGGATCGTGCACGTGCCGCAGACGCCCTGCTCGCACCCAACATGAACCTCTGAGCGACCGAGCTCGTGGCGCAGAAAATCGCTCAGCAACATTCGCGGTTCGGCAAAGCCACGCACGGTCTCGCCGTCCAAGGTGAATGCGATGGCGTGACGCTGGCTGTCCTTCAGTTCGAGCATCGTGCCGCCTCCTCAATGACCCGACGTCCAAGCCGGCGCACCAATTCCCGCCGGTAAGCTGCGGTCGCGTGAAGATCGTCGCTGCCGCCCAAATCCCAAGCAAAGTCGTTCACCGCATCCTCGATCTCTTCCATCGGCAACTGCGGCCAGTCGCGGACCGTCGGACGGTCAGCAACGCCGCCCACGCCG
>WBUW01000310.1 GCA_008933495.1 Pseudorhodoplanes sp. | reverse complement strand
ATGACACGCCGTAGCAGCTATCGCGATCCTTATGAATGAGGGCGATATAATGGGCCATTGCGCCTTTCCGTCAGTCCTTCTCCCAGCCGGTATCCCGGATATGGCGCGCACCGTCCCGCTCGGCAAATCGCGTTTCGGATGCGCAATGATAACACGCCTGCGCTGCGTCGGGTGAACGAACTTGTGATGCGAGCCGGACACCGAGACGAGGACAAACCCTTCGCGCTCAAGCCGCCGGATGATGTCACGGCTGTCGCGCAGTAGAGATCGGGCTACCGCACCAGTTCCCGCATCGCCTTGTCCAATCCCTCCAGCGTGAGCGGATACATCCGCCCGCCCATGAGCTGGCGGATCATGCGGATTGATTGCGTATAGTCCCATTCCTTTTCCGGCACCGGGTTGAGCCACACGCAGGCGGGATAGGTGCGGGTGATGCGCTCCATCCACGTGGCGCCCGGCTCCTCGTTCATGTGCTCGACCGAGCCGCCGGCCACCGCGATCTCGTAAGGCGACATCGAAGCATCGCCGACAAAGATCACCTTGTAGTCGTGCGGATAGGTGTGCATCACGTCGAAGGTCGGCGTCGTCTCCTGCCAGCGCCGCCGGTTCTCCTTCCACACCCGCTCGTACAGGCAATTGTGGAAATAGAAATGCTCCATGTGCTTGAACTCGGCGCGCGCGGCCGAGAACAGTTCCTCGGTCGCCTTGATGTGCCAGTCCATCGAGCCGCCGACGTCGAAGAACAGCACGACCTTCACCGCATTGTGCCGCTCGGGCCGCATGTGGATGTCGAGATAGCCCTTGTGCGCGGTGCCCTTGATGGTGCCGTCGAGGTCGAGCTCGTCGGCTGAGCCCGTGCGCGCGAACTTGCGCAGGCGGCGCAGCGCCACCTTGATGTTGCGCGTGCCGAGCTCGACCTGGTCGTCGAAGTCCTTGAACTCGCGCCTGTCCCACACCTTGACCGCGCGGCGATGCCGGCTTTCTCCGCCGATGCGGATGCCTTCGGGGTTGTAGCCGGAATTGCCGAACGGCGAAGTGCCGCCGGTGCCGATCCACTTCGAGCCGCCCTGGTGGCGGCCTTTCTGCTCGGCAAGCCGCTTCCTGAGCGTCTCCAGGAGCTTGTCGAGCCCGCCCAGCGCCTCGATCTGCTTCTTCTCCTCCTCGGTGAGATACTTTTCGGCGAGTTTTTTGAGCCATTCCTCCGGGATTTCGGCGGTGAGCGCCTCTTCCAGAAGTTCCAGCCCCTTGAACACGTGACCGAACACGCGGTCGAACTTGTCGAGATTGCGCTCGTCCTTCACCAACGTCGCGCGCGAGAGATAATAGAAGTCCTCGACGCGCCGCGCGGCGAGGTCTTTCTGCATCGCCTCCATCAGCGTGAGATATTCGCGCAGCGTCACCGGCACGCCGGCGGATTTCAGTTCGGTGAAAAAGGTAACGAACATGTGAGATTTCGATGCGGTCGCGCCGGATAGGCAGGTTGATATAGCTCAATGCAAATTATGCAGAATTCTATCGGATTAAACAAAGATATTTTTGCAGCTCGAAACAATGGAATGAATTGCCTGCAACACAACGGAGGGCGCGATGAGAACAATGCTTGTCTCGATCTGCACGGCAATCTTCGTCGCGGTCCTTGGAATTGCATGGTTCACACACGGCACCGGCGTCATCAAGAACGACATCGCCCGTAACATATTCATCCCCGACGAGCGCACCATGCCGTTGCAGGTCAAGGCCGCCTATAATGGTCGCGATATCTTCTTCCGTTATCGTTGGCCGGCGAAACAGCCATCGATCTATCATGACATGATCAGGTTTGAAGGCGGCAAATGGGTCCGCTACGGCGACAGCGTGCCCGGGCCGCAGGCGCAGGCCATTTACGAAGACCGCCTGACCATGCTGGTCGACGACGGCAGCGTGCCGGAGTTCGCGCGCTATGGCGGCTATATCACGGTCGGCGACCGGATGCGCTTCTTCACCAACGAGGCCACCGCCGCCGAGGTCAAGGCGCATCCCTATCTCGGACAAAAACGAAACCAGACCGAGGTCGGCAAACATCTGCCGGCAACGCGCAGCAAGATCAGCGACTGGGCCTCGGTCGTGCCCGAGGAGCGGCTCGCCGCCTTGCGCAAGGCCGGATATTTCCTCGATCTCTGGCACTGGCGCGCGCACCGCTCCAATCCGATCGGCGCCTCCGACGACCAGTACGTTTTCGAACTGCGCGGCGGCGACGCCGGCAAGGGTCCGTTTGCGACCAACTGGGACCGGGAGAAGAAGCGCCCGCGATTCATGCTCGATCCGCAGAAAGCCGGAAAGCGCGCGCTGAACTGGGACGATCTCATTCAGCGCAAGCTCGGCTTCGACGACGTCTATTTCATCAGCGAGGATAATTCCGCGCCTTTCGACGAAACCTACGCCTGGAAAGAGGGCGACACGATCCCCCGCCGGTTGCTGCAGAAGCCGGGCGGATCGCACGGCGACATCAAGGTCGCCAACAAGGCGCGATGGCAGGATGGATACTGGGATCTCACGCTACGCCGCGCGATGGACACCGGCAGCCCGGCCGACGACAAGATATTCGTCGACAAGCGGGTTTATAATGTCGCGTTCGCGGTTCATCGTCACTCCTTTGGCAGTCGCTGGCACAATGTGTCGTTGCCGTTCACGCTCGGGCTTGACCGCGACGCCGAAATCGCGGCCGCGCGCTTCGAGGGCGAGGAGCCCAAATGGGATCAGCCATGGACCAGCATCACGCTGTTCTATCCCGGTCAGGTGAACTGGCCGCTGCTCAACAGCGAGCGTCATGCCGGTGCCGAGCGCATCAAGAAGGGCGTGCCGGTAAAATACCGTCATAGCGAAGTCCAGCTCGCCCATTATGGTGTCGAGGTCGAATTCGCCGATGCGATCCGCCGGCAATGGCTGTTCACGCTTGCCGCCGGCGTGCTGCTGATCGCCGCTTTCGGCGTTGCTCTCACCGGACTGCTCGGACGCAAAGGGAGCTGATCATGTCCGCCTATCATATCGTACTCGTCCATTTTCCGATCGCGTTATGGACCACGGCGGTGCTGGCCATCTTCGTGCGGGCATTCTCCGACGGAGAGTTCGCCAAGGCCTGCGACCGCGCGCTGCTCCCGCTGCTCACGCTGAGCATCATCATGGGTGGCGCGGCCTTCATCATCGGCCTCATGGTATGGCCGCTGCCGACGGTCACCTCGACGCCGCTCGGCCGCAACCACATGCTGTCGGCGAGCTGGTCGCTGTCGTACTGGATTCTGCTGACGATCGTTCGCTGGCGCGCCGGCGAGGCCCTGTGGCGCGGCATGGGCCGCTGGATCATGGCCGGGCTTGCGGCGATCGGCGGCGGCCTGCTGACCGTGACCGGCACGCTGGGCGGCCATTTGACCGGAACCTCGACAGCGGTCTCGGAAGTGCTGCGCTTCCTCGGCTGGGAAATCTACACGACCTATTACGTTCCCGATTTCACCCTCGCCATCATCGTTGTGGCGTCCGTGATCCTGCTGGCGATCGGTTTCTGGGGGCGCTCGCGGTTCGCCGGCTAGGAGCCTGATCCCGAAAAGTGTGCAGCGGTTTTCGGAAAAGATCAGGCTCAAACAAAGAACTTAAGCGGGATGACGATTCGAGGAAGAGTCATCCCGCCTTTGCGGTTTGCACGCCGCCCCGCCGTGCCGGAATGGAAAAAAGCCGTCGCCCGGCCGCCAGTTGTTCATTCGCTTCGCCGATGACGGCCGCCCGCGGGGGCCTGCGGAATGCCGCCGACACCGTGATTTTCAGATAGGCTTTTTTGCCAGACGCCTGCCGCAACCCGAGGCGTCCCGCACCTCTGACCGAATCTAACCGCACGCTCTTTTGCGCCGCCCCAGGCGCGTGACGATCGGCACCTACCCTGCGATTTCGCTGGCCGGCGCGCGCGAGCAGGCCGGCAAGATCA
The DNA here is from genome assembly GCA_008933495.1 of Pseudorhodoplanes sp. Taxonomy (GTDB): domain Bacteria; phylum Pseudomonadota; class Alphaproteobacteria; order Rhizobiales; family Xanthobacteraceae; genus Pseudorhodoplanes. The sequence continues at coordinate 430 of WBUW01000310.1, read as the reverse complement.
TGCATGACGCGCGACTTGGCATCTTCGGGACGCCCGATCAGGCGCCGGCGACCGCGGGACAATCAGCGCGGCCGCGAATTCCGGTCGCTTTCGCGGGCGCAACAAGGCGGTGACGCGGCGCCGGGTTGACAAGGCATCGGCTGCCCGCGCCCAATGGCAAAGGACCGTCCGCAGGCGGCCCGGGCCGGGGATTCTCGATGCTGTCATCGCAACGCGTGCTGAGCGCGGGGGGTGTCGCTCTGGCGCTAGCGCTGCTGCTGGCGCCGGCGCTGTGGAACGGCTTTCCGCTGCTGCAATGGGACAGCGGCGGTTATATCGCGCGCGCATTCGAACCTTATCTCGTCCCCAGCCGGTCGGTCGTCTACGGCTATTTTGCCGCCGCCGGCGGGGTGCTGAATTATTGGCCGGTGGTATTGGCACAGGCCGCCGC
>WBUW01000309.1 GCA_008933495.1 Pseudorhodoplanes sp. | reverse complement strand
ACCGTGGTGGCCGCTTTCCGCTTGCGTACGGCTGGCGGTATCGTTCGCGAATTGCGCGCGGCCTATGGCGGCATGGCGGCAACCACCGCGCGCGCGCACGCGGTCGAGACGGCGCTGAGCAGCGCGCCATGGACCGCAGAAACGCTTGCCGAAATCGAGACGGTCATGGCGCGTGACTTTGCGCCGATGACGGACCAGCGCGGCAGCGGTTCCTATCGTGCACAGGCGGCCGCCAACCTGCTGCGGCGTTTCCAGATCGAGACGACGCGCGTCGCCGCGCCGACACGGGTGGAGGCACTATGAGCACGCGGCTCGACCGCATTCGCGGGGGCGTGCATATCGCGCACCGCCACGACAGCGCCGAAGGCCATGTCACCGGACGCGCGCTGTATCTCGACGACATGCCGACCATTGCGGGCACGCTGGAGGCCGCCCTGGTGCTCAGTCCGCACGCGCACGCCCGTATCGTCAGAATAAACTTTGACCAGGCCCGTGCAGCGCCCGGCGTCGTGGCGGTCATCGCGGCGCGGGATATCCCCGGCAAGAACGACATCGCGCCGATCCGTTCTGACGAGCCGGTGCTCGCGGCGGACATCGTGGAATATGAGGGCCAGCCGGTCGCCGCCATCGCGGCAACGACGCTCGACCAGGCGCGCGCGGCGGCGAAACTGGTCGGGATCGAATACGATGTCCTCGAACCGGTACTCACGATCGAGGAGGCGATGAAACGGGAAATGTACGTTTCACCGCCGCAGACCATGATACGCGGCGACGTCGAAGCCGTGCTCGGCACGGCGCCGCACCGGCTGAGCGGCGCCTTTCACTGCGGCGGACAGGATCATTTCTATCTCGAAGGCCAGATCGCGCTCGCGATTCCGGGCGACAGCGGCGACTTCCAGGTTTTCAGTTCAACCCAGCATCCGACGGAAGTCCAGCACGGGGTCGCACACCTGCTCGGCATCCCGTTCAACGCGATTACCGTCGAAGTGCGGCGCATGGGCGGGGCATTCGGCGGCAAGGAAAGCCAGGCGACGATCATCGCCGGCATCGCCGCCGTGCTGGCATGGAAGGCGCACCGTCCGGTGAAGCTGCGGCTGCCGCGCGACGACGATATGCGCGCGACCGGCAAGCGGCATCCGTTCTTTATCCGCTACGACGTTGGTTTCGACGCCGACGGAACGATCCACGGACTCGATCTCACTCTCGCCGCCAACGGCGGCAGTGTCGCCGACCATACGCCGGCGGTCATTACCCGCGCGCTCTGCCATGCCGACAATTGCTACTGGTTGCCTGCGTTACATTTCCGCGGCCTGCCCTGCAAGACGCACACGGTCTCCAACACCGCATTCCGCGGTTATGGCGGCCCGCAGGGTATGCTCGCAATCGAGACCATTATCGACACCATCGCACGGCACCTGGGGAAGCCGCTGGAAGAGGTGCGCACCAAGAATTTTTATCGCATCGGCCGCAACGACGTCACGCCCTACGGCATGACGGTCGAGGACAATATTGTCGACCGGCTGCTCGAGGAACTGGATCGCGCCGCCGACCTGAAATCGTGGCGTAATGAGGTCGATGCCTTCAATTGCAAGAGCGACATCATCAAGAAGGGACTCGCGACGATGCCGGTCAAGTTCGGCATCTCGTTCAACCGACCGGCGCTCAATCAGGCCGGCGCCCTCGTCCACGTTTATACGGATGGCAGTGTCACGCTCAATCACGGCGGCACCGAAATGGGCCAGGGCCTCTTCGTCAAAGTTGCCCAGGTCGTGGCAGAAGCCTTCCAGATCGACATCGACTATATCCGCATGACGGCAACGACCACCGGCAAGGTTCCGAATACGTCGCCGACCGCGGCTTCCTCAGGATCCGATCTCAACGGCATGGCGGCCCTTCACGCTGCCGAACAGATCAAGTCGCGCATGGCCGATGTCGCCGCGGCGCATTTCGGCATTCCCAAGGCGGATATCGTATTCGCGGCCAATCATGTCTTCGCCGGCAATCGCAGCATCTCTTTTCCCGAACTCGCCGCCTTGTGCTGGGCGAAGCGCGTTTCGCTGTCGGCGACCGGGTTCTATCGCACACCGAAAATCCATTGGGATTTCGCCACCAATACCGGCCGGCCGTTCTATTACTTTGCTTACGGCGTTGCCGCGTCCGAAGTCGCCATCGACACGCTGACCGGCGAAATGCGCGTGCTGCGTGCCGAGCTGCTGCAGGATTGCGGGCGCTCGCTCAATCCGGCCATCGATTTCGGACAAATCGAAGGCGCGTTCGTGCAGGGCATGGGCTGGCTCACATCGGAAGAATTGTGGTGGGACGACAAGGGCCGGTTGCGGACGCACGGGCCCTCTACCTACAAAATCCCGGGCAGCCGCGACGTGCCCGCGGTGTTCAATGTGCGCATTCTTGAGGATTCACCCAATCGCGAAGAGACGATCTTCCGCTCCAAGGCCGTCGGCGAACCGCCGCTGATGCTCGCCATTTCGGTCTGGCTGGCGATCCGCGACGCCATCGCGGGCGTGTCGGGCGGGCAACGCACCGTGGACCTGGACGCCCCCGCCACTCCCGAGCGTATCCTGACGGCCGTTGCCGACCAGCGCCGACATGTTTCAAAAGATGCTTGACGACTGAAGCAGGATGACTTTTCCTTGCATCGTCATCCCGCTTTAGCTCTTTGTTTGAGCATGCTCTTTCTCGAAAACCGCATCACACTTTTCCGGATCATGCTCTAAGCTGCACGGCGGCGCGGAAACCCCTGAGCCGCTTCTCTTGAAATTTGCCGGCCACCTGAAATATTGATCGACATCAAAATCTGAATTCTTCGCCCTGGATATTTTGTGAAACATTTTTATGGGATGGACTTTTTGAATACCCCGCCGCCTTGCGTCGCCATGCTCGGGCTTGCCGGCATGGGCAGTGAAAACCAAGCGGCCATCCCGTGCGGCAACGGCTGCGAAAGTTCGGCGTGTACCCATTGCACCCAGCGTGCGCTCGTTGCCAAGCAGCATCTGTTCACACATGGCGACGAGCAGCGATACATCTACTACGTACACGCTGGTTGCCTGCGCCTTTACAAGACGCTGGGTAATGGTCGCCGCCAGGTCATCGGGTTCTCGTTTGCGGGCGATTTCATCGGCTTCGGGATCGGTCCGGAATTTCCCTACAACGCGCAATCGATCGGGCGCAGCGAGGTCCGCTGCCTGCCGAGGGGTACCTTTCACCGGCTCGCCCTCGAAATCCCCCGCTTTGCCTTCCGCCTGTACGAAGCGACGACGCTCGAACTGGCCGCCGCGCATGATCTGGCGCTGACCATCGGTCAGCGCAATTCGGCCGCCGCCGTTGCATCGTTCCTGTTGTGGCTGTCGCGGCGCAACGAACGCCGCGGCGTCGAACCGACAACCATTTCGCTGCCGATGCCGCGCACCGACATCGCCGACTATCTGGGGCTCACCGGCGAGACGGTATCGCGTACCTTTACCCGGTTGAAAGTCGGCGGGCTGATCCGGGTCACGCGAAAGCGGCTGGTTCAGCTCACCGACCTGCCGGCGCTGCTTGAGCTGGCCGAAGGCATGGCCGGCGAACATGCCGGGTACCGACATTCTGACGGCCCGCGCCGAACGCCGCATTGATCTCCGGGACTTTTTGCCTTCGCACCACAAGAACGCGGCGGTTTCTCCGGTCGCAAATCAAGGTAACCCATACTGACGCAAACCAGCCTCGACCCAGCCCGTCTGACCTCGCGTGAATTCACCGGCAATGAAGCCGACAAAGAGAAGTCGAAACGGGGCTGAGGCGATGATGGGGAAAGTGTGCCGTGCAGCAACGGTGCCGACGTTCGCGCTATCGGCCGTTCCGGCGTATGCGGCCGATGTGTCGATTCCAGCCAAGCGGCCGGCGGTGAGCATGTGGAATCCGTAGCAGATTCGCCTGCGCGCGCTGATCGTTGAGCCGAACTGATCCGTGGCGTCACGTGTCGCCATGCGACCGGAACCGGAATCGCCAACGGCGGCACCTATGCCGGCGCCAACCTTAACGGCCTGAATGTTGGCAAAGCCTGACTGCTGCCGCCGACGCTGACTTTCCAATGCCACTTCACCAATTTCGGGCCATTCACGGCTTCGGTCGGCGCCGGCGTGAACTACACGATGTTCCCCAATCAATCGCCCGGCAACACGCCCAATAACGGGTTGACGATCACGAGCCTCAAGTTCCACGATACGTTCAGCGCCGCCTTCCAGGTCGGATTCGATTACATGATCGACCGCCACCGGGGCTTCAATGTGATGTCAAAATACTATCTCTGCGCCCCGACTTCGATGCCGCGGCCAACAACGGCGCCATCCCGCAGACCGCGACGGCCAGGCGCGATCCGTGGCTCAAAGGCGCCGGATTGACCTAC
>WBUW01000308.1 GCA_008933495.1 Pseudorhodoplanes sp. | reverse complement strand
CTCATCGACGGCGAGGAAAAGATCGGCGTGAAACTGACCGAGAGCTTTGCGATGTGGCCGGGCGCGTCGGTGTGCGGGCTCTATTTCAGCCACCCGCAGAGCCAGTATTTCGGCGTCGGCAAGATCAACCGCGACCAGGTCGAAGACTATGCGCGCCGCAAGGGCTGGAGCATGGCGGAAGCGCAGAAGTGGCTGGCGCCGATCCTCAATTACGATCCGGTCACCGAAGCACGCAAGGACGCGGCGGCCTAAAGCGGGATGATTTTTCCTCGAATCGACATCCCGCTTCAGCTCTTTGTTTGAGCATGATCTTTTCCGAAAACCGCTGCACACTTTTCGGGATCATGCTCTTGCGGCGGGTTCAGACCCAGACGAGCTTGTCCGAGGACAACACGCGTTCGCCGTCCCACCGGTACGCGCAGAGAACCCCGTTGCGCGCGACGCTGTAATCGAGGCAGGCCAGGTTCGGCGAACTTAAGGTGGGAATCCCGCGCAGCCAATAATGTCCAAAAAATATCGGATGCGCGATGGAACAAAAGCCGTGCTTCGCGATATCGAACGGAATGTCCGGAAGGTCGAGGCTGCAATCGTCTTCAACGATTGCAGCCTCCCGCAAAGTGCAAGCGTCGGGATTCCACCATCTTATCCGCGCCTCGCCGCGGACATGGCCGTTGGCGTCGACAAAAGTCAGATTGTTCGGTAACGCGATTTCGAGTCCCTTGAGAAGAATTTCCGCAGCGAGGCCGAGTTTCGTCCGCTTGTCGAACAGCTCGGGATCGATGCGCGTTGCAAGGGTGTTATCCGCGCCGAGGACGGGGCGCAGTTGCTCCTGGCTTTGCAGATGCCAGCAGGCATGCACGACGGAAATGCCGCCGCGGTCGGCCCAGAGGGGAAGCGACCTGAACCACGCAATGATATCGCGATGGAGCTGAGAATTCTCTCCGACGGCGGCGAGAAAGGCCTGGTGCTGCCGCAGATTTTTTTCGGAATGGCGACGCAAGAACTGGCCGGGCTGCGAGCCGGATTCGGTAGCCCAGCCAATTGCGTTGAACTCGTGGTTGCCCATTACGACGGTCGCGCGTCCGGCATCGACCATGCGTCGCGCAATCAACACCGTATCAATCTGGCGCGGACCGCGGTCGATCAGGTCGCCGACAAAGATCAGATGCCGGTCAGGATGCGTCCAGACATTCTGCGAGATTCGGTAACCGAGTGTCCCCAGCAATGCTTCCAGAGCATCCGCATGCCCGTGCACGTCGCCGATGATATCGAGCGCCATGATTCAATTTAGCATGTTTGCGGCGCTTCAATCCGCGATTCCGGTCGCATCCCCCACCACCACCGCGAACCGGTCGTTGAGCGCGGCGAGCGCGTTGCGGTGAACCTCGGCCGCAGGCACCGTGGCGCCGGTGAGGGGATCAGGCAGGTCGCGCGTTGCGGTCGCCGAGGCGACGACCGTCGCCTTCAGCCCGAGATCGGTCGCCGCGCGCGCGGTCGCCTCCACGCACATATGAGTCATGAAGCCGGCCAGCACGATCTCCTTCCTGCCGAGCGCATCGAGCGCGGCCTTGAGCTCGGTGCCGGCGAAGGCATTGGGCAGGCCCTTCTCGATCACGCGCTCGCCCGGCCGGGGCGCGGCTTCGGCGGCGATGGCAAAGCCCGGCGTGTCGGGGCCGAAGGCGCCGCCCGGCCGGCCGCGATGCTGGACATGGATGATGGGCGCGCCCGCCCTGCGGGCGCGCGCAAGCAGCGCCGCAATCTCGCCCAACGCGGCCTGCACGCCGGGCAAGGGCAGCCGTCCATCGACGTATTCGCGCTGGGCATCGATCACAACGAGGGCCGCCTGCGACAGCGGCGAGGGCGCCGGACTGAGGCCGGCAAGTTCGAGCAGGGTCTTCGGGCGCATGAGGTGCTCCGGCGGCTGGCTTTCAAAAAAACGGACACCGGAGAGGGCGTCTCCGGTGTCCGCTCGACACGTGGGCCGTTTGTCTGGGCCGTTTGTCTGGGCCGTTTGTTCCGTTAGCAACGGCGTTGGTATGGCTCTTCGTTTTCCTTCGAATCCTTCAACCTAGAACGCGCCCAGCACGACCGCGCCGACGAATACAAAGGCGGCACAGACGGCCAGGACATTCAGTCTCAAGGCAAGGTCCACATTGGCCTCCCTTCGCTGGCTAGTAACGAAAGTCTAACAGATACGGTGAGCGCTCCGAAGCAGGAAACGCGGTAGAGGCCAAAAAGTGCCCGCGGGCTTTCCGGAAGCTGGGGATTTCCTGCATAAGGCATTGTTTCTGCGAGGTAATCTTTTTTGCGCGGCGAGCGGATGCGAGTTCTCGGGCATAATCCGTTCGGATTGAATCGGACCGCGCACGCGATTTATTGTTTTTCGCGCGATCTTGCGCCGAATCGGTCCCCACTTCGGCGGATCGCGCTCTAACAGGTTGCTGAAAAAGTCTCTTTTGCCGTGAACACAACAGAATCCCGCCGTGAACAGACCGGAATCGAAAGGCGAATCTTGTTCACTTTTTCAGTAGCCTGCTAAGCTATTGATTTCGAACGTAACCCGGCGCCGGCGGCGATAAAATCACAGGTTGCAGGCGAACAGGGCTGCCCGCATACGACACAGGTTCTTCCCCGGCGATCTTCGATTGCCGCCACCATCCGCGGCGTCAGGCGCCGGACCACCGGGATTGCGAAAAAGCCGACATCGCCGGCAACCGGGCAGGTGACGAAATCGACCCTGGTCAAATGCCACAGGAAATCGGGCGGGAACCCGAGATTGAGGGCGCTGACGAGCAGGGTGACCATGAACACGATCATGGCCGTCATGACCGCGGGGAAGATGTATCTGGCCTTGCCTTCCATGCGACCGCGCAACGCGCGGCGCCGGGCGTGCCGGTTCCCGATAGCGCAACGGTAAGGTTAATCGATTCCCCGCCGCATATATTGAAAGCGCATTAACGCAGTCATTCGCATTCTCCGCGTCATGGCGGGGAAAGTGCGTATTGCGTATCTGGCCATGGTCGGGGCGGCGGCGCTCGCGGCGCTCGCCGGCTGCGGGCGCAATTATCTTTTCGAGGCGCGCGAGCCCTGGCGACGCGAAGCCGAAGCCGCCTGCCTGAAGTCGGGCGCGATCCGCGAAAGTCAGGTCCTGGTGCGCACCGAGCCGATCGACGGGCCGGGCATGTGCGGGGCGGATTATCCGCTCAAGGTCGCCGCACTCGGGGAGAGCGCGGCGCTTTCCTATACCGGCAGCGTGCGCCCGCCCGCCACCATTCCCTCGGGTTTCTCGGCCGCCGCGCGCGCGCCTTCCGCGGTGCAAAACCATGCCAATTCCAGGCGCGACAAGCCGGTGGCGAGCGTCGATCCGACTTATATGCGTGCGGCCGGTCCGGCGGCATCCACGCCGCAATCGGAGCCGTTGTCGATCGTGCCGCCGAGCCTCGCCCCGCGCTCGCTCGACGAGCAGGTACGCGACCTTGCTGGCCGACCGGCACCGCCGAGCCATGCGCCTGCGGCCGCACCGCCGCGCCGGCGCTCGATCTTCGATCCGCCGCCCGCAACCGGCATCGATGACGAAGACGATCCCTTTGCGGTCGACAAGGCCGGCCCGCCGCGGACACGGGCGGCGCTGCCGCGGTCCTCCGAGCGGCCGGCGAGCCCGCCGCGTGCACCGCGCACGCCCTTCACCGGGTCGATCGGGCCGGTGGAAATCAAGCCGACCGCGACGCTCGCCTGTCCGATCGTGTCCGCGCTCGATCGCTGGATCGTGGATTCCATCCAGCCCTCGGCCATGCGCTGGTTGGGCCAGCCGGTTGCCGAAATCCGGCAGATTTCCGCCTATTCCTGCCGCGGCATGAACGGACAGCGCGGCGCGCGCATCTCCGAACATGCCTTCGGCAATGCGCTCGATATTGCCTCGTTCGTGCTCGCCGACGGGCGCAAGATCACCGTGAAGGACGGCTGGCGCGGCACGCCGGAAGAGCAGGGTTTCCTGCGTGACGTGCAGGGGGCGGCCTGCGAGCAATTCACGACCGTGCTCGCGCCGGGCTCCAACCGCTTTCATTACGACCACATCCATGTCGATCTGATGCGGCGCGCGAGCGGGCGTTCGATCTGCAATCCCGACGCGGTGCCGGGTGAAGTGGTGGCCGCGCGCGTTGCCAAGGAACGCGGCTATGCGCGGCGCGGTGATCCCGCCTATACCGGTTCGGTGGCGTCGGCCAAGCCGCCCAAGGACAAGCTCAAGACAAAAACCACGCCGAAGCTGAAAAATCTCTTCCGCCCGGATGACGACGATGACGACTGGGTCGAGCACGACGGCCCGCGCGAGCGCGACGACTAAAGCGCGGCGACTTTTCCTCGCATGGTCATCCCGCTTTGGCTTTTTGCTTGAGCATGATCTGTTCCGCAA
>WBUW01000307.1 GCA_008933495.1 Pseudorhodoplanes sp. | reverse complement strand
CGATGGGCGCGGGCCCCATCGAGGACCGCGCCGACCGCATGGTGCGCCATCTCGCCGTCGAGATCGACGCCACCACCGAGCAGCAGGACAAGCTGCGCGCGGTGATGAAGGCGGCCATGCGCGACGTGCTGCCGGCCCGCGAGAAGGCGCAGGCCGCGCGCCAGCAGGCGCGCTCGCTGCTGACCCAGCCGACGATCGACCGCGCCGCGGTCGAGAAGCTGCGCAGCGAGCAGATCGCGCTCGCCGACAGCGTCAGCAAGCGCATGGTGCAGGCGCTCGTGGAAGCGGCCGAAATCCTCAGCCCCGACCAGCGCAAGAAGCTCGACGAGCACTTTCCCCCGTTCGGGGGCTACATGCGCGGCTCGCGGCGTGGTTAGATCGGCACGTGCCCGACCGCGTGCTCCTGATTGAAGACGACAAGCGTCTCGCCGAGATGGTGAAAAGCTATCTCGGCGAGGCCGGCTTCCGCGTCACGGTGGCCGGCAGCGGCGCCGCGGGCATCGCGCTGCACCGGCGCGAGGTGTTCGACGCGCTGATCCTCGATCTGATGCTGCCCGACATGGACGGCCTCGATGTCTGCCGCGACATCCGCACCCGCTCGGCGACGCCGGTCCTGATGCTGACCGCGCGCGGCGACGCCATGGACCGCGTTGTCGGGCTGGAGATCGGCGCCGACGACTATCTGCCCAAGCCGTTCGAGCCGCGCGAATTGCTCGCCCGGCTGAAAGCCGTCCTGCGCCGCGGCCGGCTCGAGACGGCAGCCGAGGTGCTCTCGTTCGGGCGGCTCGACATCGATCCCGGCGCGCGCAAGGTCCGGCTCGACGGCAAGGACTGCGCATTGACCGATTACCAGTTTGCGCTCCTGCTCACGCTCGCCCGCCATCCCGGGCGCGTGCTCTCGCGCGACACCATCATGGACCTGACCAAGAGCGAGCGGCTGGAGGCCTTCGACCGTTCGATCGACGTGCACATTTCGCGCATCCGCGCCGCGATCGAGGACGATCCGAAGAAGCCGCAGCGCGTCTTGACCGTGCGCGGGGCGGGCTACGTGTTCGCCCGGGCGCAGGACTGAACGGGCGCGGACCGCATGTCATGAAGCGGCTCTACCAGAAAATCTATCTGACCATCGTCGCGAGCCTGCTGCTGGTCGTGCTCGTGGCCGGCGCGCTGTGGCGCTTCGGCACGCAGGACGCGCCCTGGCAGCAGGGCCTGGAAATCGCCGGCGAACTCGTGGCCACCGCGCTGCCGCCGGCCAACGCGCCGCGCCCGATCCAGCAGGAAGCGTTGGAGCGGCTGTCACGCCGGCTCGACCTCGATCTGACGCTGTATGACCGCTTGCTGCAGCCGCTCGCCAGCGCCGGACAGCCGCTGCCGCCGCCGCGCATGCGCCACGGTCCCGGCGGCTGGCTCTACGGTCCGCATGGACCGGCCTGGAGCCTGCCATTGCCGGACGAGCGCGTGGTCGTGGTGCGCGCCCCGGTGCGCCATCGCAATCCGGTCATCGGGCTCGTGTTCTTTCTGGGCACGATCGCGCTCCTGATCGCGCTCTGCGCCTATCCCGTCGTGCGCGGGCTGACGCGCCGGCTGGAGCGGCTGCAGACCGGCGTGGAGACGCTCGGGGCCGGCGATCTTTCGGCGCGGGTGCGGATCGAGGGCCGCGACGAGGTGGCGCGGCTTGCCGAAAGCTTCAACCGCGCCGCCGCCCGCATCGAGGAACTGGTCGGCGCGCACCGGCTCCTGCTCGCCAACGCCTCGCACGAACTGCGCACGCCGCTGTCGCGCCTGCGGCTCGGCATCGAATTGTACGAGCAGACGCGCGACCCGAAATACAAGAGCGAGATCGAGCGCGACATCGCCGAACTGGAGGCGATGGTCGAGGAAATCCTGCTGGCCAGCCGGCTCGAAGCAACCCGCCAGTTGCAGAGCACGGAGCCGGTCGATCTTCTGGCCGCGGCGGCGGAGGAAGCGCGCCGCTACGAGCAGACGCAGGCCGGCGGCCAGCCGGTGACGGTCGCGGGCGATCCGCGCCTGCTGCGCCGCCTGATCCGCAACCTGCTGGAGAACGCGCACCGGCACGGCAAGCCGCCGGTGCAAGTCGCGGTGCGCGCGCAATCCGGGCGCGCGATCGTCGATGTGTCGGATGCCGGCGCCGGTATTCCGCTTGCCGAAGCCGAACGCGTCTTCACCCCGTTCTATCGCCTGAGCAGCGAAACCGGCGGCGCCGGCCTCGGCCTTGCGCTGTGCCGCCAGATCGCCCGCCTGCACGGCGGCGACGTCGCGCTGGTTGCGGCCGACGGCGGGCGCACCTGTTTCCGCGTGGTCCTTCCGCTCGCCGGGCCGGCCTGACGCCGCCATGCGATCCGGCGGGATTGTCTTTTGGCGCGCGCTCGCGTCACATGCGCCGATGAACCACCGCCGGTGAATCCGCGCCATGAGCCCACGTCCCGCGCCGCAGCCGCGCGCCGCCTATCGCCATATCCGCGCCATCCCCACGCGCTGGATGGACAATGACGTCTACGGCCACGTCAACAACGTGACCTATTATTCCTATTTCGACACGGTCGTGAACGGCTACCTGATCGAGCGGGGCGCGCTTGACATTGCGCGCAGCGAGGTGATCGGGCTCGTGGTCGAAACCCGGTGCAATTATTTCCGGCCGCTGTCGTTCCCGGAAACGATCGAGGCCGCGCTGCGGGTGGCGCATCAGGGCACCAGCAGCGTGCGCTACGAGATCGGCATCTTTCGCGCCGGCGAGGACGCGGCCTGCGCGCAGGGCCATTTTGTTCACGTCTATGTCGAGCGCGCGAGCGGGCGGCCGGTGGCGCTGCCGGATGACCTCAAACGCGCGCTCGCGCCGCTGGTCGTTTGAGAGACGCGATCGGCCTCATCCTGAGGGGCGGGCGAAAGCCCGCATCTGGAGAGGCTGACTCAAAATCCGGTCAATGAAATCGAAGCTATCCGTCATGTCCGATCCTGTGCCGGGCTTCCAAGTCTTCAAGAAAAAATAGACGTGAATGGCAGGGGCAAGCGCGAGCATGACGCTCATTCTGGATTACGTTCGCTTCGGATACCATAGTTCGACGCGTCCCTGCACTGCGCCGCGCTGCTTTGCATCGGACAGCGATGGCCGGTACACTTTGGCAATGAACGGCGGCTTGTGTCGGACAAGAAAGTCTTCGATACGCGGCAGCGTCGTCACGAATGCGCGCGCGAGATCTGGAAAAGGCACGGCACCGACGATTACCAGCAACCCTACGCCATGCTGCATGACCGCCTCGCGTTCGTTCGATTTGTAGCGAATGCGGCGATCGTGGGTTAGCGCGACCCAGCCACGTTTGCCGACCGCCGCCAGCCAGACCTCGTCCGGCGTATCAGGCGCGAAATGATCCGCATGTCGCTCAACTGTCACGCGGCTGACTTAAGAATCTTTCCGAATCCTTTGCCGAGATCGCGGTCCGTGAAATAGACGCGCGTCAAGCAGCCCGCTCATAGATGACGGCCTGCTCGATTTCCGACGGGCCGAGATCATAATCGGCGGCGATTTCGTCCACCGATTCGCCCGCGTCGACTCGTTCGACGATGACTGACGTGGAAATCCCCTTGCGCACGACCACTGGCCGGCCGAAAGCAATGCGCGGATCGATGACAATGGGCCGCTCTTCGCTCGACGCCGCGGCCGAGAGAAACGGATAAAGTCGCACAGGAAATCTAGACGAATCCCATTCGACCCGTTTCAAGTGCTCGGTCAACAATCGACGCATGGCGAGTTGCCCAGATGCCGTGAGTTCGATCAATTCGCCGTAGCGATGTAGAAAGACCTTACCGGCATCCGCACGAAGTTCAGGCCGGAGCAAGAGTCTGTCGATACCAAGTGTCTTCTCCGCATACGCAAGCGCACTCCGCAATGCTTTGACAGGCACGCCGTGCTCGGTCCGCAGCGCCCGCAGCACGTGCGCCTCTATTAGATTGGAAAACGAAAGCAAAGGTGGCCGCCGCGAGGCAGGCCGAATCAATGGCGGAAACTCGGCGCCGCCGCCAGCGGTTGGATAGCGTCGGCCCAGAACCCAGGAGCGCAACGTTGCAACCGGCAGCCGCACATATCTTGCGGCTTCGGCAAGCGTATAGGCGGCCTGATCGCGATCGAAGACGGCACCTCTGCTGCGGCTGATACTCATGCAACTATAATAAGGAGATATGGCCGAAATGCCAGCACGAAGGATGAGGATGAATTGGCGTTGGAGGCGCGCAACCCGCCATCCAAATGCATTTAAATCGGTGGATAATATTTTACTAGGGTCTGTACCCAGATAACGGATTGAATAATTGGAACGAACATGATTCACCGTGCGCGGAGGTGGGTCATGCGATTTGATTTGAGCGATGACGAATGGGCTCTTTTGGAGCCGCTGATGCCGC
>WBUW01000306.1 GCA_008933495.1 Pseudorhodoplanes sp. | reverse complement strand
AACATGGCGGGCGACCGCCTTCATCCGGCTTCGGCGCGACCGGCGGCCGCGCGTCCGCAGGGGCAAATTAACCTCTCGTTAGGGTTAACATTCTATTGATCGGACCCCATGGCCGGCCGTCCCGGCCGGCCGTGGCCGGGTCCTCCTCATGCAAGCCCATCTGCACGTTCGGCTCCTGACATCGGCGGCGTTGATCGGCGCGCTTGCGCTCGGCGGCTGCGGCACCACCGGCACGACCGGCGCGATTGGCGCCGCGGCGCCGCAGACCGAGAACGACTGGCGCCGCGAAGCCGAACTCTGGGGCCCGCGCTACAACAAGAACCCGGCCGACGCCGAGGCCGCCTATCGCTATGCGCGGGCGCTGCGCGCCAACGGTCAGCGCGCGCAGGCGGCCGCCGTGCTCGAACAGGCCACGATCAGCAATCCGCGCAACACGCTCTTGCTCGGCGCCTATGGCCGCGCGCTCGCCGATATCGGCAATTACAAGCAGGCACTCGAAGTGCTGCGCCGCGCGCACACGCCCGACCAGCCGGACTGGCGCATCCTGTCGGCGCAGGGCGCGGTGCTCGACCAGATGAGCCGCCACGACGAAGCGCGCCGGCATTACGCGACCGCGCTCAAGATCGTGCCGAACGAGCCTTCGGTGCTGTCCAATCTCGGGCTGTCCTACGCGCTGTCGAAAAATCTTCCCAAGGCCGAGGCGACGCTGCGGCTGGCGAGCGAGCAGAAGGGCGCCGAGCCGCGCGTGCGGCAGAATCTGGCGCTGGTGATCGGCCTGCAGGGCCGCTTCGCCGAAGCCGAGCAGATCGCGCGCGGCGACCTGTCGCCGGAAGAGGCGACCGCCAACGTCGCCTATCTGCGGCAGATGATCGAGCAGGAGCGCGGCCGCAAGAACCGCCGCGATGCGCCGAGCCCGCTCAAGGAAGCGGCCAATTCCTGACCGCCGCCGGCCGCCGGCCGCCGAAACCGGGGCGCTCAAGCGGGGCGATTCTTCTTCGAATCGTCATCCCGCTATCTTTCCCGAAAACCGCGTCACGCTTTTCGGGATCATGCCCTATTGCAGCGCCATCACGCGGATTGCGGCCGGGCCGAGAATGACCACGAACAGCACCGGCAGGAAGAACAGGATCATCGGCACGGTGAGCTTGGGCGGCAGGGCGGCGGCCTTCTTCTCGGCCTCGGCCATGCGCATGTCGCGGTTTTCCTGTGCCAGCACCCGCAGCGTGTGCGCGAGCGGAGTGCCGTAGCGCTCGGCCTGTTGCAGCGCGACGCAGACCGAACGCACGCCTTCGAGGTCGGTGCGCTTGGCGAGGTTCTCGTAAGCCTGCCGGCGGTCCTGCAGGTAGGACAATTCGGCGGTGGTCAGCGTCAGTTCCTCGGCGAGCGGGATCGACTGGGTGCCGATTTCCTCGCTGACCTTTCTGAACGCGGCCTCGATCGACATGCCGGACTCGACGCAGATCAGCAGCAGGTCGAGCGTATCCGGGAACGCCCGGCGGATGGAAATCTGGCGCTTGGTGATCATGTTCTTCAGGAACAGGTAGGGAAGCTGCATACCCAGATAAGCGCCGAAAATGCAGAACCCGACCTTGATCAGCGGCGGCTGGTCGATTTCCAGAATGACGAACACATAGACGATCGTCAGCACGAGCATGATCGCCGGCGTTACCATCCGGAAGAACAGGTAGGCGATATAGGGCGCCTCGCCGCGATAGCCGGCCTGCACCAGCTTGGCGCGCGCCTCCTCCTGGCCGACCCATTTGCGCAGGTTGAAGCGCTCGACCACCTGCTGCATGTACTGCTTGGGCGACTGGCGCAGCGACACCTTCTCGCCGCGCGCGAGCCGTTCGCGCTCGCGCTGACGGATTTTCTCGCGTTCGAGCGCGACCGATTTCATGCGCTTGGGCAGCGCGTTGCTGGCCAAGAGCGGCATCGCGATGGTGAGCACGGTGGCGCCGGCGGCGACGGCGGCCAGCAGCACGGTCATGAACCGCGCGTCGTGCATCTTGCTGATGATGAACTCGATCATGTGTGCCGCTCAGAAATTGAAATTGATCATCTTCTTCATCACGATGCAGCCCAGGAACATCCAGGCCGCGCAGGCCGCGAGCATCATCTGGCCGAGCGAATGGGTCCACAGAAGCTGGATGTAGTCCGGACTCGTGATCCAGACCAGAAACATCACCGCCAGCGGCAGGATGCCGATGATGACGGCGGAGGCTTTCGCCTCCATCGACATGGCCTGGATCTTGGCGTTCATGCGCTTGCGGTCGCGCAGTACCTTGGACAGGTTGCCGAGCGCCTCGGAGAGATTGCCGCCGGCTTTCTGCTGGATCGCGATCACGATGCCGAAGAAATTGGCCTCCGGCACCGGCATGCGCTCGTACAGCTTGCCGCAGGCTTCGCCGATCGGCATGCCGATCGTCTGGGTCTCGATGATGGCGCGAAATTCGCTCTTGAGCGGCTCCTGGCCTTCGCTGGCGACCATTTTCAGGCTGTCGAGCAGCGGCAGGCCGGCCTTGATGCCGCGCACGATGACGTCGACGGCGTCCGGGAAATTGTGCAGGAAGCGCGCTTCGCGGCGCCTCTTGAGGAAGCCCAGCGTCCAGAACGGCAGCCCGAACGACGCCGCGAAACCCAGGCCGAGCGCCGGCAGCAAACCGAGGCCGAGGCCGAATACCAGCGAAAAGACCGCGATGCCGAGGCCGGCGGCGGTGAGGAAGAACTGGCGCTGCGACCAGCTCAGGCCGGCCTGCGCGATGCGCACCGGCAGGCTCGGCTTCTGGTTCTTTTTCTGGCGGGCCTCGATTTCCTTGAGCGAGGCCTCGACCTGTTCGCGGCGCGAGCGCTGGTGTCCGCGCGCCACGCGCGCCGCCACCGGCTCGTTGCGGGCGACGCTCGCCTTGCGCTGTTCCATCTTCTTCTCGCCCGACAGGATCGGGAGCAGAAAGACCCAGGCGACGCCGCCGATCGAGACGGCGGCGAGGAAGAACAATGCAAGCGTTTGCATCTTGAGCATAAGCGGGCCTATCGCGGCAGCGACTCGTCGGCGATCTCGGCGGCATCGAGGGCCGCGGCGAGGCGCTTCTCCTCGCCGTAATAGCGGGCGCGCTCCCAGAAGCGCGGGCGGCCGATGCCGGTCGACCGGTGACGGCCGGTCAGGTTGCCGCTGGCGTCCTCGCCGATGATTTCATAGAGGAACAGATCCTGCGTGATGATGACGTCGCCTTCCATCCCCAGCACCTCGGTAATGTGGGTGATGCGGCGCGAACCGTCGCGCAGGCGCGCGGCCTGGACGATGACGTCGACCGAGGCGCAGATCATTTCGCGGATCGTGCGCGAGGGCAGCGAGAAGCCGCCCATGGTGATCATGGATTCCATGCGCGAGAGCGCTTCGCGCGGCGAGTTGGCGTGCAGCGTGCCCATCGAGCCGTCGTGGCCGGTATTCATGGCCTGCAGCAGGTCGAATGCCTCGGGTCCGCGCACTTCGCCGACGATGATCCGCTCCGGGCGCATGCGCAGGCAGTTCTTCACCAGGTCGCGCATGGTGACCTGGCCCTCGCCCTCGATATTGGGCGGACGGGTTTCCAGCCGGACCACGTGCGGCTGCTGAAGCTGCAATTCGGCGGCGTCCTCGCAGGTGATGATGCGCTCGTCGTCGTCGATGTAGCGCGTCAGGCAGTTCAGCAGCGTGGTCTTGCCGGAGCCGGTGCCACCCGAAATGATGCTGTTGACGCGGCAGCGGCCGATGATTTTCAGGATCTCGCCGCCCTCGGGCGTGATCGAGCCGAACCTGGTGAGCTGCTCGAGCGTGAGCTTCTCTTTGGTGAATTTGCGGATGGTGAGCGCCGGCCCGTCGATCGAGAGCGGCGGCACGATCACGTTGACGCGCGAGCCGTCGGCGAGGCGGGCGTCGCAGATCGGAGACGATTCATCGACGCGGCGGCCGACCTGGCTCACGATGCGCTGGCAGATATTGAGCAGTTGCTGATTGTCGCGAAACCGGATGCCGGTCTTGTGGATTTTGCCGGCGACTTCGATATAGACCGTGCCGGAGCCGTTGACCATGATGTCGGCGATGTCGTCGCGCGCGAGCAGTGGCTCGAGCGGCCCGTAGCCGAGCACGTCGTTGCAGATGTCGTCGAGCAGCTCCTCCTGCTCGGAAATCGACATCACGATGTTCTTGATCGCGATGATCTCGTTGACGATGTCGCGGATTTCCTCGCGCGCGGCATCGGCGTCCAGGCGCGCAAGCTGCGCGAGATCGATCGCCTCGATCAGCGCGCTGAAGACCGTTCCCTTGGTCTCGTAATAGCTTTCCGAGCGCCGGTTGTCGGTCGCCAGCAGCGTTGCCGCCGGCGGCGGCCCGGCCTTGACCGGGGCGAGCGGCGGCGAAATCAGCGGCGCGCCGAGGCCGGCCGAGGGC
>WBUW01000305.1 GCA_008933495.1 Pseudorhodoplanes sp. | reverse complement strand
GTGCGGGAGCCTCGCCGGCCGGACGCCGGCCAGGCCGGAGCATGATGCCGAAACGTGCGCAGCGGTTTTCGGAAAAGATCATGCGCAAACAAAGAACTAAAGCGCGATGACAATGCCGGGAAAAGTCACCCCGCTTCAGGTCGGCGCAAAACCGGCCCCAAGCCCGCGCCCCTTGGCAGCGGGCGGCGGGCGCCGCTAACCTTGGCCCTGGCGCACCACGCTCAAGAACAAGAGGGGGAATGCCATGCTCGGACTGATGCAGGATTGGCCGCTTTTGTGCCATCGCATCATCGACCACGCCGCCACCCAACATGCCGACCGGCCGGTGATTTCGCGCTCGGTGGAAGGGCCGATGCACAGGACGACCTATGCCGAAATCCGTCAGCGCGCGCTGCGCGTCGGCCAGCGCCTCGAACGCGACGGGATCAGGCTCGGCGACCGGGTGGCGACGCTGGCCTGGAACACCTGGCGGCACATGGAATGCTGGTACGGCATTCTCGGCATCGGCGCGATCTACCACACCGTCAATCCGCGGCTGTTCCCCGACCAGATCGCCTGGATCGTCAACGACGCCGAAGACCGCATCCTGCTGACCGACCTGACCTTCGTCCCGCTGCTCGAAAGCCTGGCCGACAAGCTGCCGACCATCGCGCGCTATGTCGTGCTCACCGATGCGGCGCACATGCCCAAGACGACGCTGAAGAACGCCGTCGCCTACGAAGACTGGATCGCATCGGTCGACGGCGATTTCGCGTTCAAGGAATTCGACGAGAACACCGCGGCCGGCATGTGCTACACCTCCGGCACCACCGGCCATCCGAAGGGCGTGGTCTATTCCCACCGCTCCAACGTTCTGCATTCGATGATCGCGAGCATGGCCGATGCCATGGGCGTCTCCTCGCGCGACGTGGTGATGCCGGTGGTGCCGATGTTCCATGCCAATTGCTGGGGAATGGCGCTGACCGGCCCGATGAACGGCGCCACCATGGTGATGCCGGGCCAGCGCATGGACGGCGCTTCGATCTATGAATTGCTCAACGATTACCGCGTGACCTGCACCGCCGCCGTGCCGACGGTGTGGCTGATGCTGCTCCAGCATCTTGAAAGCACCGGGTCCAGGCTGCCGTATCTTGATCGCGTGGTCATCGGCGGCTCGGCCTGCCCGCGGGCCATGGCGCAAAGGTTCCAGGACGATTACGGGGTCAACGTCATCCATGCCTGGGGCATGACCGAGATGAGCCCGCTCGGCTCGCTGTGCTCGCTGAAGCCCGAATACGCCGAACTCGACGGCGAAGCCAAACTTAACGTCCAGGCCAAGCAGGGCCACCCCCCGTTCGGCGTCGAGATGAAGATTACCGACGACAGCGGCCGGAAACTGCCGTGGGACGGACGGACATTCGGCCGGCTGAAAGTGCGCGGGCCGGCGGTGGCGCGCGCCTATTTCAAGGGCGAGGGCGGCAACATTCTGGACGAGGAAGGCTTCTTCGACACCGGCGATGTCGCCACCATCGACCGTTACGGCTACATGCAGATCACCGACCGCTCCAAGGACGTCATCAAGTCCGGCGGCGAATGGATATCGAGCATCGATCTGGAAAACCTCGCGATCGGTCACCCCAAGGTTGCCGAAGCCGCCGTCATCGGGGTGCGCCATCCCAAATGGGACGAGCGCCCGCTGCTGGTCGTGGTGCTCAAGAAGGACGAGACCCTGGGCAAGGACGAAATCCTCGGCTTCATGGCGGGCAAGATCGCCAAATGGTGGATGCCGGACGATGTTGTCTTCGTCGACGAAATCCCGCATACCGCCACCGGCAAAATCCAGAAAACGACCCTGCGCGACCGCTTCAAGGATTACGTGCTGCCCACCGCCGAAGCGGCGGAGTAGCAAGTCTCCGCCCGCGCCGCCTGGCATCACACTGAACCACCATGGCCCGCCGCCGCCTGCTCGAAGACCCCTATTCGCGCCTTGCCATCTGGGCCCGGCGGCTCGCGTTCTTTTCGCTCGTGGCGGCGCTGCTCTCGATCCTGATCGTGCGCTCCGATTTTCTGGAAATCGTGCCGGCGCTCGCCACGTTCGGCGGCGCGCTCGCCATCGCCGTCACCTCCATCCTGATCGCGCTCGCCGCGCTGATCGTCATCTGGAAGGACGGCCTGCGCGGGATCGGCTATGCGGTGTCGGCGATCGCGATCAGCCTCGGCCTGCTCGCCTATCCGCTCTATCTCGGCGCCAAGGCTTACCGGCTCCCGCCGATTGCCGACATCACCACCGACCCGATCGACCCGCCGCGCTACGAGGCGATTGCGCGCGTGCGGCCACGCACCGCCAACCCGGTCATTTACGCGGGCCTCTACGCCGCCGAGCGCCAGCGCCTGGCCTATCCGGAGGTTGAGCCGCTGCTGGTGCCGGCAACGCCGAAGGAAGCTTTCGATGCCGCCCTGTCCGTCGCCAACAGGCGGCGCTGGCGCGTTATCGATGTACGCGAGCCGACCGCGAGCCGGCGCGAAGGCCGCATCGAGGCGATTGCCCGCACGCCGGTCATGGGATTTCGCGACGATATCGTCATCCGCATCCGCCCGAGCGGCGAGGATTCGCGGATCGATGTGCGCTCCGCCTCGCGCTACGGCCGCCACGACTTCGGCAGCAATGCGTCGCGCATCGCAAGCCTGCTCGCCGACATCGAGGAAATCATCGAGTCGCGCCCGCAAAAGGCGGAACCGCAGAAGCCCGCGCCGGCGAGCCGCCGGCGCGGTCAGCCGCCGGCCAGGCGATAGCGACCGGCGATCGACGGCGCGCCTTGCGTCGCCACCACTCCGCGCGCCACGAGGTCTTCGAGGTGCGCCAGCACCGACAGCCCGGCGGCCCCGGTCAGCCGCGGATCGAGGCCGATATAGATCGCCCGCACCAGCGTCGGGATATCCGTCTCGCCCTTGCCCAGCCGGTGCAGGATCGACGCCTCGCGCGCCTTGCGGTGGGCGATATAGTGGCGCAGGAAGCGCGGCGCGTCCTTGATCGGCGCGCCGTGCCCGGGCAGGTAGACCGTTTCATCGCGCGGGGTGAGTTTTTGCAGCGACGCCATGTAGTCGCTCATGGCGCCGTCGGGCGGGGCGACGATGGAGGTCGACCAGCCCATCACATGATCGCCGGAAAACAGGATGTCCGCTTCCTTCAGGGCGAAGACCATGTGGTTGGCGGTATGCCCCGGCGTGGCGACGGCTTCCAGCGTCCAGCCCTTGCCGCCGACCACGGCGCCGTCTTCGAGGGCGATGTCGGGACGGAACTCGGCGTCGCCGCTGGCGTCGAGCGGATTGAGTTCGCCGATATGCAGCGGGCGGGCGGCGCGATGCGGCCCCTCGGCATAGGTTTTGGCGCCGGTGGCCGCCACGACGCGGGCGGCGGCCGGCGAATGGTCGCGGTGCGTATGGGTGACGAAAATATGCGTGACGGTCTCGTGGCGTACCGCGTCCAGCAAGGCGGCGACATGCGCCTCGTCGTCGGGCCCGGGATCGACGATCGCGACCTGCCCGCGCCCGATGATGTAGGTCACCGTGCCCTTGAAGGTGAACGCGTTGGCATTGCCGGCGCACAGCGCCCGCACGCCGGGCGCGATTTCCCGGACGATTCCGGGCACGAGGCCGAAGCTCTTGTCGAAAGGAATGTCGTCGCTCATGAATCGATTCCGCGGTGGCCCGCGTCCGGTTTTGCCGCCTCCCATGGCAGGTTTCCGCGTCCGCGTCATCCGTCTCCTGTGCATGGCGGATCCCGTTCGTTCGCAGGCGGCGTTACGATTGCTAAAACGGAATGACTTTTCTTCGAATCGTCATCGCGCTTTGGCTCTTTGTCTGAGCATGATCTCCTCCGAAGACCGCTTCACGCCTTTCGGGATCATGCCCGGGACAGACGCGACGAGCCCTGAAGGACCGAGAGCATGGATAGCCCAGATGGACGGCAGCGGACCGCCCGTTGCGGATGCGGCGCGCTCAGCGTTGCCACGCACGGCGAGCCGCTCGATGTCTATGCCTGCGCCTGCGTGCGCTGCCGCGCGCGCAGCGGCAGCGCCTTCTCCTATGCCGGGCTGTTCAAGGAAACCGCAATATCGGTCGCGGGTCCCTTTCAGGTCTGGCGCCGCACCGCCGATTCCGGACGCACGCTGGAAAACGCCTTCTGCCCCTCCTGCGGATCGACCGTCTTTTTCCGCACCGAGGCCTGGCCGGATATCGTCGGCGTGGCCGCCGGCTGCTTTGCCGAGCAGGATTTTCCCAGGCCCGAACGCCTCTATTGGGCCGCGCGCCGCCACGCCTGGCTGTGTCTGCCCGCGGGCACGCCAATGATCGAAACGCAATAAACGCGCGTCAGTGAATTTCCGGCTCGGGCACCCGTGCCCCGGCCTTGAGAAAATCGAAGTCGCAGCCCTCGTCGGCCTGCCCGATAT
>WBUW01000304.1 GCA_008933495.1 Pseudorhodoplanes sp. | reverse complement strand
CCCCGGAGCGGAAGGAATAGTCGAACTGGACATGACGCCAGCCGAGCCCGGGCCGGTCGAACGCCCTTTCGAATTGCCTGCGCATATTGTCGAATTCGTGCGGAGCGGCGCCCTGGAACGAGAAGATCGACTGTTTCTCGTCACCCACCGCGAATATCGTACGCTTGAGGAGCGCGCGTGCGCCGGCGCCAGCCGCGAATTCCGATACCAACCGTTTGATAATTTCCCACTGGTCGGGGCTTGTGTCCTGGGCTTCATCGATCAGGACATGATCGATGCCGTAATCGAGCTTGTAATGAATCCAGGACATCGCCTTCGGATCGAGCAGGTCGAGCGTCTTTGCGATCAGGTCGTTATAGTCAAGGAGGCCGCGCCGGTCCTTCTCGGCGCGGTAGCGCGCGATGGCGGCATGGACGATGATGAGCAGGGCCATCGTGCGTTCGCGCGTAACGACGGCGTAGCGGCGTTCCAGCAGCGCAATGAGGCGGGATTGTTCGCGCGCCAGATTGTCGGCGAGGGACGGATGACTTTCGGCAAGCGGTTTGGTGATGATCGAAGCGCGCGGCTCCAGTTCCTTGGTGAAAAAGACGGGTAGATAGAGGTCGACGCGCTGTGTGCCGGCGGCTGCCGCCGCGGCGCGCAAACGCTCGCATTGGTCATTGTCCCGCTTGGTGCCCGCCGCGCAGATCTGCGCCGCGCGCAGCCATTCGCAAGAAGGGAAAGCAGGTCCATCAATGATGTCGGCGTCGATTTTCGCAAATGTGTCTTCCGGGGCGATCCCGAGCATTTGCGCCAGCGCCGCCGAGGCGCCGGCGGGCCCGCCGCTCTGCGCAATCCAGCGCATCACCGCGTCGCGCTTGCGGATCGCCTCATTGATCAGGTCGCGGATCGTCGTGTCCGCGGCGCTCGCGATGACGATATTGAGCGCACGGCCGAGCGCGCCGTCCGGCGTTGCCGCGGCGTCAAGCAGGACCGCGAGGCTTTCGCGCTCCAGCAATTCCAGCTCCGCGCGCTCGTCGAGTACCGAGAAGCGGGCGGCGACATTGGCCTCGAAGGGAAACTGGTGCAGCAGGCGGGTGCAGAAGGCATGGATGGTCTGCACCTTGAGGCCGCCCGGGGTCTCGATCGCTTCGGCGAACAGCCGGCGTGCCCGCGTCATCGTTGCGGAGCCGAGATCGGCTACGCCGATGGCGCGGATCGCGTCGGCCAGCCGCGTGTCGTCGAGCGCAGTCCATCGCCGCAGCGTGTCGAATACGCGGGTCGCCATATTGGCGGCCGCCGCCTTGGTGAAAGTCAGGCACAGGATTTTCGAAGGGTCAGTTCCGTTCAGCAGCAGGCGGATGGCGCGCTGCGCCAGAACGTGGGTCTTGCCGGAGCCGGCATTGGCCGACACGAACGCCGAGACGTCCGGGTCGGAAGCTTGCGTCTGCCGATGCCAGATGGCGGCGGGAATCGTCCGCGGCGCGCTCATTCCTCGCCGCCTTCGCCGCCGGTTGCCGACCATTCCTTGACACGCGCGAGGTCGTCATAGGTGCCGTAGCGGTTTTTCCACATCGGCATCACGAGCGACGGGTAGGGTTGGCTCGCGTTATCGAAGCGTTCGACCAGGCTTTTGAGCCGCGCCAGCGCATGGTCGGCGGCTGCGTCCGGGGTCTGCTTGAGATCAAGCGTTTGCGCCGCTCCGCCATTGTCGCCGCCCTTGAGCTGGACATAGACGAGTTCGTCGATCGTGCAGGCGGCCGGCACATCGGCAAAGCCGCCATGGCGCAGCATCGCGGCCTCCAGCGTCAGTTGCGGCGAAAGGCCAAGGCGCACCTGCTTGGCGCTCGGCGCGGTTCCGGTCTTGAAATCGAAGACGGCATAGCGGCCGTCCTTGCGCTTCTCGACGCGGTCCACGCGCGCCGACAGGGTGAAATTGTCGGTCACCGCAAGCGAGCCGCTCAATTCGGTGAAGATCGTTTCGACATCGGCTCGTCGTCCGCGCTCCCATTCCGCAAACCAGCGCGCGATGCGCTCGAAGCGCGGCCACCAGAACGCCCGCGCCTCGGGGAAATCGTCGAGCGGTGCAAAGACCTCGCGTCCGATCCTGATCAGTTCGGCGAGGGGATCGGGCGGCAACGTGGCACGAAATCGCTTGCCGAAAAGATCGATCGCCTCGTGAATCGCGGTGCCGCGCTCGGCCGGGCTCGGCTCGGCGCCGACCGGATCGAGCCGGGTCAGCCCGAGAATATGGCGGGCATAGATCGTGTAGGGATCGCGCAGCCAGTGTTCGATTTCGGTCACCGACAACCGCTTTGGTCTCGCTTCACGCGGCGGGCAGGGCATCGGCGGTGATGCCGGGATGATCCGTTGCGGGCGGTCGAGCGCGCGTGCCCAGCCGAGGTAATGGTCGCCGCGTGCGCATGCCGCCGCCCAATGCTGCTCTCCGGCGACGGCGGCGAGGCGCTGCAGAAAGCGTGACGCCACCGCCGGCGCGCCGGCGACCTTGGCGGAACGGGTCAGCACGACGTCGGGCGCGCCAAGCGCCTGCGCAAAATCGTGCGCCGAGAGCCCGATCCGGCGCTCCGGCAGATCGAGGCCGAGTTCGCGCCGCATCGGGCGGCTGAGCCAGGGATCGCTGTTGGTGTCCGGCGGCCAGGTGCCCTCGTTCAGTCCGGCGAGGATCACGCGGTCGGCTTGCTGCAGGCGCGCTTCGAGCGGACCGTAGATTCGCACGCGCGCGCCGGGATCGCCGGCCCGCCGCACGATGCGCGCGGCTGCGATCGCGTGGAAAATATCCGGGTAATCGGAATGCGCAATCTCCGTCGATGCGGCCGTCCCGCTCGCCTGCAGTTCCTCGAACAGCCGCGCGAGCGCCTCGCTGCCATCGTCGCCGCTATCGGCCGGCGAGCCCTGACGCAGGTTCGCGATCGCGGCGCAATGTTGCGCCGCGGCCGCGCCAAGGTTGACGCGGGAGGCGCGGAAGGTTTCGAGCGGTGCCAGCGCCGCGGCGACGTCGCGCGCCAGAGCGGCGGCGGAATCAAGGTCGGCCTTGCCGAGCGCGGCGCGCGGATCGCGCGGATGCAGTTCGGCGCGTGTGCGCCGCAAGGTCTCGATCGCATGCAGCAGGCCCGCGGTTCCGGTGCGCGGGCGGGGGCCGCGCAGCACCGCGCGTTCGAGCGCGCAGGTGGCTTGTCCAAGCGTCGCCGCATCGCGGTTCAATGTGCACAGCGGATGCTTGAGCAGGGCGAGCAAGGACGCGGGCGCCACCCCGCCAAGCGCAGTCTCTGCCACGAGCCGCGCAAAGATCCCGGCGGGTGTCTCGGTCAGCGGGCCGCCGCCGGAATCGTCCACCGGCACGCGCCAGCGCGCGAGCGCGGCCAGTACGCGGCGCGCCAGCGCGCGGTCGGGTGTGATCAACGCGGCGGTACGCTGCCGGCTCGCGGGCGTTCCATCGTCGACCGCCTCGCGCAATGCGATCGCAATGGCGAGCGCTTCCTCTTCCGGATGGGCGGCTGCGATGACCGAAACGGTCGCGATGCCATCCGCAACATGGGCCAGGAAGTCCGCTTCGCCTGCGCGCGCGAGCCATTGCTCGGTCGCATGGGCCGGCCGCAGCGCTTCCGAGACGAAGCGCTCGCGTCCATGTGGCCGCGGCGGAGCGAGAACTTCGACGGCCGCGCGTGTGACGCCGATGCGTTTGAGCAGTCCGGCCAGAGCGAATTGCGGATGCCCGGGCGCGGCGCCGCATTCGTCGCTGCCCGTGATCAAATCCCAGGACGCTTCGTCGAGGTCGGTATCGAGGCCTGGCAACACGACCGCGCCGTTCCGCAGGGCGGCGATGGTGGAAAGAAGTCGCGCCGTCGACGGCATCGAGCCGGTCGAGCCGGCGGCCACGACCGGACCGGCGGTGTGGTTGCGCAGCAGCCGCGTCTCGGCCTCGATCAGGTGGTCGCGGCGTTCCGCGGCGTCGATGACACCGAGCTCCTTCAATCGCTCAGGCCACGCCGTCCGCGCAATTTTCAGGAAGGCCAAAGTGAGGTCCCAGTAACGGTCGTGCTCTTGCGGCACGAGCGTGTCGAGGCGGCTCCAGTCGACCTGCCGCGTAGTCATGTCGTCGATCAGGTGCCCGAGATCGTCGGCGAGCGACAGCGCCGCCGGCGGCGTATTGGCGACAAGCGGCGCACCGTGTTCGGGTGCGATTGCGGTCGCCCAGCGCAGGATCAGGGTTGCAAGCAGGAGCGTGCGCTCCATGCCGCCGATGGCCGGCGGCAGTTCGAGCAACTCGTGCGCGAGGCCGGCGGATGCGAAATGGGCGAACGCGATCTCGTCCTCGTCGATGTCGCCGATCGCAACGATCCGCGGCAGGATGGCGGCATCCTGTCCGAGCACATCCAGGAAAATGTCCTGCGCGACGCGGCCGGCGCGGCGCGTCGGCAGGTAGAGCGTGACGTCGGCA